>NZ_JAUBUJ010000106.1:0-25515 GCF_036705405.1 Microcoleus sp. B13-B6 | reverse complement strand
GCCTGTGTTAACTGTGTGTGGCACGGGCGTCCCGCCTGTGTTAACTGTGGCACGGGCGTCCCGCCTGTGTTAACTGTGGCACGGGCGTCCCGCCTGTGTTAACTGTGTGTGGCACGGGCGTCTCGCCTGTGTTAAATGTGGCACGGGCGTCCCGCCTGTGTTAACTGTGTGTGGCATAGGTGTCCCGCCTGTGTTAACTGTGTGTGGCACGGGCGTCCCGCCTGTGTTAACTGTGGCACGGGCGTCCCGCCTGTGTTAACTGTAGTTAAAATTTACACATATCCTACGCTAATTCGAGCTTCAAAGTTGGCAACAGCTTTTCTAAATTTCTGAGAGATTTCTGTTGCCAAGGAATATCATTTGAACCCAATACCAAAAGTTGAATCGTTTTCTTTTTTCGGACGCTAATGACAAATTTAGACAGCATACTGATACCAGAACTGTTAACAAATTCCAATTGTTTTAGGTTCAAGGTAATAGTAGGCGGTTCGCCATTGGCTACCTCATCTAACAACTCGGCTATTGGTGCATATTCGGGAGGGCCGCTCAGGCTGAGTTCCCCTTGGAAAGTGAGTGTGACTGATGCTGGTTCGTATTGAATGCTGTAATCTTCACCTTTAATTTCTTGAATGCCCATTGTGATTTGGTTTCCTGACTAAAATATTGCGATCGCACAAGAGAGTAAATATTGAAATGCTAGAAACTAGACCCTAATTTGAACCACAGTCGTAACACTGATGGTATCACTATCTGGCCTGGGCTCGAATTTCCAACCTATCTTAGCTGAATAGTCATTAATCATCGTCAGCAATCCCAATCCCGATGTATCACTTTCCGATTCCGCATTCTTTTCAAGCTGCTGCAAATAAAGTTCATTTGGATCGGAAGCCATAATTTCTTCAATAAACTCCTTCAACTTCTTCGCCCCTTCTGAAGTGACACTATTACTGGCAAAAATTACCGCCGTCACCTCTGTTTCACCAATAAAATGTATGCCAAATCTGACCTTGTAATGAGTATCATCGTTATTAAATTTTATCGCATTTTCTAACAGTTCGTTGGCTACGTAACTCACAGCTCCCTTGCTTTGTTTGATCCGTTTCTCGCTGCTAGCATCCTCCTCATCCACCGGTAGAAAGCTAGACAAATAATCTGCTACAAAATGAGCTGAAAGCCTGTTGTTGCGCCAGCGCTGTTTGATCGGGCGAGAACTGGGAGTAAATGTAAGTTCTAGGGAGTCGTGTTCAGGAGGAAATTCTTCAATGAATTCTCCAAAGATTTGTGTCATTGTTCTTAAGCTGCCAGATGTCATGATTTTTCTCGCTCCAATTGATGTATTAAGGTCACTTCTTGGTGAATTTCCACACGCCATTCCAGTTAGCAGGAATACTTTTTTGTAACAGCGATTGGATGCGTTTTAGGTAAAGTTGACTGGGCTTGTCATCTGGATTTAGGGCTACTATCTGTTCAAAACAAACTATGGCCTTAGCAAAATTTCCCTGACAATATTCTTGGAGTCCCTCCTCAAATATAGGCAAAGTTTGAATTTTGAGCGATCGCACTGGTTCTACTTCAACATCTAACACCTCACAAACTGTAATGGCTTCTTGTCTACCTTTGACAATAGCCCGATCCAAAAAACGGATATGATACTTTTCGGGTTGACTCAAACGTTGTACCACATCTCCAGAAATTAATAAAGATACGCCATAATACTTAGTCAAACCTTCCAGACGAGCGGTGAGATTGACATGATCTGAGAGCGCATCTGCTTGCATCCGATTCGCATCTCCAATAATCCCAACCATCGTATCACCCACATGGATACCAATGCCAATATTCAGCGGTATATCCCCATTTATTTTACGGCTTTGATTGTATTTTTGCAACTGCTCCAACTTCACAATTCCTGCCTGAATAGCATCATCAACGCCATCGGGAAAAACTGCCATGACTCCATCTCCAATATACTTGACAATAAAACCGTTGTGCTTACGAATTTCCGGACTAATTTGCTGTAAATAATTATTGATGAAGTCAAAGTTTTCTTGAGGAGTCATTTGCTCCGCCATCGTGGTGAACGAACGCATATCGGAAAACATAATTGCCATCTCTTTGCTCACGTGATCTCCAAGCTGGAAATCAACCATGCTTTGCTTGCCGAGAAATTGGAGAAATTCATCGGGAACGAAACGTCCGTAAGCCTGCAAAAGATTCTCTAATTCTTGTTCCCGCGCTTTCACCGTTTGCACCATATGGGAAAATACCTGTGCCAGTTCTCCCAGTGCATCACTGCGCGCTGCCACATCTGACAATATCTGGGGTTGAAAGCTATTGTTTTTTACAGCA
This sequence comes from Microcoleus sp. B13-B6, assembly GCF_036705405.1. Taxonomy (NCBI): domain Bacteria; kingdom Bacillati; phylum Cyanobacteriota; class Cyanophyceae; order Oscillatoriales; family Microcoleaceae; genus Microcoleus; species Microcoleus sp. B13-B6. Next base: position 23,166 of record NZ_JAUBUJ010000106.1, on the reverse strand, counting down.
ATAGCTGCATCTATAACCTTTTTTACCTGCTCGATGTAAGTCTGCATCTCTCGGTTTTTATGATGGATCTGGTTTTCCAGATCCGTGGAGTGTTCCGTGATAATTTCTACTAAGGTTTCATAGCTATTTTTTTCATCCTCTACTTCCTCAAGTTTTTCGCTCAACTCCCGTAGCTGGGTATGGAGTTCTTCTGGACATTTAGATGATGCTAAATTTATTTGTGGTTTCATAATTTATACTTCCGAATCTGGAAGCGCAAAATTGTTTGACTCGCTCGCTGTAAAATATTAGAAGTTACAGGCGCGGAACTCGAAATCCGGTTTCTGCTTCGATGCTTGACCACTAAATCCAAGACCCCTCGTCCTAGGAACCGCGTTGACAACCGTCAATCGATTTTAGATTTTAGATTTTAGATTTTAGAGGCGACCCCACGGATAAATTCGGGGGGCAAGTTTCATGGGATACAGGTTTTTTATTTCTGGGTTCTGAGTCTGCGAAGGAATGAATCACGTGGCGGGTATCCTGGATGCTTTCGGTCACTCATCAGAAAAATGGGTAGAAACCCCGTCCTTCTAGGACGGCTTTACAATTTAATTTGCAATGCGCCACGAGTTGTAGGACAAAAACTTACAATCTGCGGGCGATGCGTTTTGAGTTAGACGCTTGCCTGTTTTTAAATCGTGCAAGCTAATTGTTTTCCGGTACGGGTCTTTCTTCGTTGGAGATTCTTGCCAACCGCCAACGTAACAAAATCCGTATTTAGGGTGCTTGACGACTGAACCGCGCTTAAACCCCACACTCAAAGTGCCGCCATAACGGGGGCGAATATGACCTGTGGAATGCTGCAAGCGATGGAGTTGTCTGCGATGAAACTCAAGAGAGATTACTTCTATTAGCTTGGTATTGTCGGGTTGAGTATGCCCGCCCACGTACCAATTAGCCAATACCCAAGAATCAACGCAGTGAGCCTCAAACTTGTTTGATAGCTTCTGTTTTGATTTTTTAAGTCCAAGTTCTTGACGCAGGTTGTAAGTATCATTGCCCGATTTAATCTCAAGATGGGCAATCTTTCTAAGCTCAGAGTAAAACCAGTGCTTGCCAACCTCTAAAGGACTAAACGATACGTTCCACTTACGTCCGTTTTTCCACGTTCGCGCTTTGATGTCCTCCACAACAAATGTTGATATCGGAAACATCAACGTTAGCCAGTTAACTATCCTTAACTTCCACTGCCATCTCGCCTTAGTAGATGGAGGGAGCCGATTTTTGTTAACCAACCTGTTAGCTCGGTTTTGACGGCACGGTGTGTTCCGAAACCGCCGAGCACGTCGCATATTTCGCCTTACTTCAACATGGTCTTTTACCCAATCAATTGCATGGGTCTGGATGTTTAAGTAGGTATGCGATTTGGATTTAATGGTAAATCCTTCGCGTTTGCTACCTGGATCGATGCCAACCGCTATGGGTTGATAGTTGTGGCTTGAAGGTTCTATATTCAATCGCACACAAAATACCCCCTTTTTCCAGAATGGTGTTGCCTTACCTGACTTAATCCAGCGCTTAGCGCGGCTTGAGGTAGTCGGCATTAACGGTCTATTTTCACTGTTTACAACGGGTACAAACATTTAGGGTAAGTCCTATCTATAGGTATATATTTCCCTTCGCCACTGGCACATCCGAGCGGTTAAAAACTAGGGAGGCATTCTTAACGTCCGGTGGGATACCACTCCCAGATGGCTCAGTTTGTCTTAAAGACGCAGGCTAGACACTGTTTTAGTCTTGAATTAAGAAGACGGTGAATCTTCCTCTTTCAAGCCCCATGCCTTTAGGCTGGGGTTAGTGACAAATTATGCACAATATTTCCCTGTTGCTTCAATACTAGCAAAGTAATGTCATCAAAAACTTTTTGTTCTCCAATAAAGTCTCGCAAATCAGCGATGGTGGCTTCCTTGATTTGTTCGGCGCTCAAATGCCAGTTTTGAGAAACCACCTCACAGAGTCTTTCAATACCGTAGAATTTTTTGTGCATATTTCTAGCTTCGGGGATGCCGTCAGTATAAAGCACCACCCCGTCCCCCGGCTCTAAGTCTACTAAAACATGGCTGATCCAATCGGAAATATCATCATGTAAGCCGAGGGGAAATCCTAAATTTATGGTGTCTATCCGCTGGATTTTACCGCCTTTCCTGACGACAAGAGTTTCCTCATGTTGACCGCTGATACTAATTGTGCGATCCGCATAGTTGAGCAAAGCTAGTGTCATATTTTTGTCGGAGTTCATGCGCTGGACATTTTTATAAATAGTGCGGTTGAGGGTATCTAAAAAACGCATCGGGTTGGATTCTTGCATTTCCTGAAGAGTGCGGACAGCAGCTTGAGTCATCACCATCAAAATGCCGCTTTCCAATCCGTGTCCGGTGACATCACCAATGCAAATCGTGACAACTCCGTTAGTACAAAGTACGTCGTAGTAATCACCACCTACTTCCGATGCTGGCTCCATAAATCCGGCAATATCTAAATCTTCAATGGCTGCAAGTTCAGCAGGTTTTGGCAGAATCAACTGCTGCATTTGTTTGAGCATATCGAGCTCGGAGCTCATGCGGAGGTTTTCCGCTTTCAGGCGCTGGTTGAGAGCAGCAATTTGTTTAGTGGCTGTAGCGAGTTCAGAGGTACGTTCTTTGACTTTATCTTCTAGGGTTTCAAAGGATTCTTGCTGTTGTCTCGCCATGCTATTAAAGGAATTTCTTAAGGTTTCAATTTCCAAAATCAGACTGGAATCAACGTTCTGGTTGAGAGTACCACCTGCTAGATATTCTGAAGCTTGAGCAATTTGGTTCAGGGGGCGAGTAATCCAGCTAGCAGTGAAAATACCCACTCCAACAGAGACAATGAGAGCCACAATACACAGCAAAATAGTCTGCCGAGTGTGAGCATAAATTTGCGGCATAAAGTCCGCTTCAGGAACTACTACTACACTCAGCCAATTGAGGCCGTACTTGTCAGTTAGCGGAGAAACTTGGATAAATTGCCGCGCACCGTTCAGCTTAAAGTCAAGTTGAACAGTTTGATGGATGTCTTCCAAACGCTTGAAGCGATCGAGCAGATAAATCACACTTTGACGCATCAGTCGGTTGCTGCTTTCCTGTGCTTTGAGCCGTTTTGTATCTTTGCCTGTTCCCACCGAAAGAGGCTGTTCTTTAACCGAACTGGCTATTAACTCACCCTGGGGTTCAATGATAAATACTTGACCGGAATTACCCACTCGTAAGGTTTGCAGGAAGTGGCGAATTTGATCGAGTCCCATCTGGCAAGTCAGCACGCCAATTAGTTTCCCTTCGGCATCGTAATAGGGTAGACTCGCATTAATTTGTAGCGTACCGTAGCCAAAATTAATATAAACTTTACTCCAAGCTGCCTGTTTCTTCTCAACAGCTACTCTGTAAAAAGGGCGCGTGCGAACGTCATAATTGGGCGTGTTTTTGTCGATTGTTGTCGGGTTTCCATTATCGTCAAGGTTGTAATATATCAAGTCGCCACCCCCCGGAATCAGTTGCTGGGCAAGCTGAGGTTGTTCAAGTCCAACCAGCCGATTTACCCAACCCACACGCAGGTACTGACCTTTTTCGTTGGCAATTCCCGCGTGACCGATCGACTTAAATTGCAGAACTTGTTTCCAAAAATATGGTCTAGCTTGCTCCAAATCGTCAAAGTTCAGCACCCCCAAAGGTACAGCATCCTGATTGATCTGATTCACCAGTGGCGGAGCTTCCAGATAGGTTTGAACACGTTCGTAAACTCTCGCACTCACTTCCTGGCGCAACTGACTAACAATATCGTTGACTATCTGCTCTCCGTTTCTGTAAGAGAGATAGCCAACGCAGCCAACAGCCGCCAAAATTTGGAGAACAAAGGGAACTACCAAGACATTGCGGAGACGGAATTTGCCCGCTCTGGAGACGATCGCACTTTTTTGAGAAACCATTGTTAAAAACACTCCCAGCGGGCAGTTTTTTGTTACAAGACTTGATAATGGATATATTAATAGCGACGGACAATGTTATCATATCAAAAACTCAACCAACCTCAAAAAAATCTGCGTTCATCAGCGCTCATCAGCCTGCATCAGCGGTTAAAATAAAACCATAAATCCCAACAAAAATGCAAATTACTCAATCCCTCCACAGCGCCATCCTCATCTCCAACCTGGAACAATCCCAACACTTTTACAGCACCGTACTAAACCTGCAAAAAATCGATCGAGACTTAAAATTTCCCGGAATCTGGTATCAAATCGGCGACTTCCAGCTCCACCTAATTTTAGGTGCAACAATTATCCCAGATGCCGTAGACCATGCCAAATGGGGACGCAACCGACATCTAGCATTTTCTGTTGCTAACTTAGAAGCAGCCAAACAGCAGTTAATCGATCACAATTGCCCGTTTCAAATGAGCGCGTCAGGTCGATCGGCATTATTTACCCAAGATCCAGACGGCAACATCATCGAACTCAGCGAGTAACAAATGAAAATCATCGCCTATTCTTACAGCGAACCGCTACTGGAAGCAGCACCCGCACCGGAAATTTGGGGCCAAGAAGTCGATCGCACCTATCAAGACTTAGGAGGGCGACAACAACTGCAACAACTCCTCAAAGACTGCGAAACAGAACCAGTCAAATACCTGTTAATTCAGCGCTTTGAAGAACTCGGCGACACATTGCAGCAAGTGTGTTCGCACCTCGCCCAACTCGAAAACCTCGGCGTCGAAATCATCGTACAAGCAGAAACAGAACCGCGAAACCGCCAAAACTTGCTGCAAATCCTCGCAGAAATCCAGCGCAGCCAACACAGCCGGAGTATTCGCAAAGGACACGCCCGCAACCGCATCAAATCCCGGATTCCACCGGGTAAGGCTCCTTACGGCTACCGGCGCGGCAAAGATTGTTATACGATCGATAAAAGCACCGCCCCCACCGTCAAAGACTTTTTTGAACACTTTTTAATTTACGGTTCCTTGCGAGGTTCCGTGCGGTATTTAGCCAAGAAATACAACAAAAAAATTTCTGTAAGTACCGGCCGCCGCTGGCTGACAAATCCCGCCTACCGAGGCGATTTGGAATATCAAAACGGTCAAGTAATTTCTAACACCCACGCCTCGATTATTTCCAGAGAAGAAGCCGCCCAAATAGACAGGTTACTGCGCCGCAACCGCTGCCTTTCTCCTCGCAGCGCTAGCGCCCCACGTTCCCTCGCAGGTTTAGCAATTTGTGCAGAATGCAAATCGCCCATGACAGTTGCCAAAGTCACCTCCTACCGCAAAGAAAAAGAATACCTTTATTTGCGACCGATTAACTGTGCACAACAGCCTAAATGTAGCGGCCTTTCCTACGATGAAGTATTGCAATTAACCATCGCCGGTATTTGTCGGGATTTACCCGATGCTGTTGCTGGGTTGCAAATGCCGAATATGAATGGAATTAAAGCAGGAATTGTCAGGGCGATCGCATCGAAACAAGAAATCATACAGCAACTTTCCGCCCTGATTGACAGCGGCATTTTAGACACGGAAACAGCCGAGTTTAGAGCCTACAAAATCCGCACCGAAATTGCCGAACTGCAAAGCAAATTGGCGCAACTACCCCCAGTAAATTTGCGAGAAATTGCCCAAACAGTTTCCCTGCAGCAATTTTGGCTCGATTTATCAGAATCAGAACGCAGGTTTTACTTTCGAGAATTTATCGATCGCATTGAAATCGTCCGGGAAAATACAAATTGGAATCTGCAAATTATTTTCATCTTTTGATGAGTTCGGCTATAAATTAGCAATTAGCTTTAACCTGAGATGTTGCACCCTTCTCAAGAACGGGCTCTCCGGCCCGTTCCACAAAGAGTAGATTTTCTTGTGGAACAGGCATCTTGCCTGTTCCTAAAAGGCTAATTAAGAATGGTGCAAGATGTGAGTTTAACTAACTTTTTTAGCTTTTAGCCAATAGGCGATCATCTCTCCTTTACCTTTAACCGCGAGCGCACCTCTTTCCTCAAATAAATACCGATCTTTTAACAGTTCGTAAATAGCCGTAGTAACTTGAATATATCCCGGTAATCCTTGACATTCCATCCGAGAAGCAACATTAACAGTATCTCCCCACAAGTCATAGATAAATTTTTTAGTGCCAATTACGCCAGCAACTACGGGCCCTGTATGAATGCCAATCCGAATTTGAAATGGTTCGCCTCTGTCAGTTTGAAAATCAGCGATCGCTTCCTGCATATCCAAGGCCATATTTGCGATCGCTTCTACATGATCTGCCCTCGGCACAGGCAACCCCCCTGCTACCATATAAGCATCTCCAATTGTTTTAATTTTTTCCAAACCGTGTTTTTCTGTTAGTTGGTCAAACCTTGAAAAAATCTGGTTCAGGACATTTACCAATTCTAGAGGTAACATTCTAGCAGCAATAGACGTAAAATCGACAATATCGGCAAAAAGAACTGTTGCTGAATCAAACCTCTGGGCAGGAGAACCCTCGCCCTTTTTCAAATTTTCAACAATCGCTGCTGGTAAAATATTCAGCAATAAATGATCCGACTTGGTTTGAGCAAGCCGTAAAGCTACCTCCACTCCCTGCCGCTCTTTAATTTCGTTTTGCAAACGTTCGACAAGTTCTTGGTATTGCTTCGTTTGCTCTTGAAGTAACTGTTGTTGACTTTGAATTGTTAACTGATTTGCCACTCGTGCCAATACTTCTTTACCTTGAAAAGGTTTAGTAATATAGTCAACTGCTCCCACCTCAAAAGCTTTCACCTTATCTAAAACGTCATCTAAGGCGCTTAAGAAAATCACGGGAATCGAACTGGTTTGTGGTGAAGCTTTCAACTTTGCACATACCTCATATCCATTCATTTCTGGCATCATCACGTCCAGCAAAATTAGAGTCGGCGGAAACTCTTGCACTGTAGCGATCGCCCTTTGCCCGTTCAGCGCTTTACGAACCTGATACCCTTGTGTCGTCAAAATTGTTGATAAAAGCCGCACGTTATCTGGCTTATCATCAACTACTAAAATGTTGGCTTGAATTGTAGGATATTGATGGCTGTCCATGCACTCGCTCACGGTAGTTTGTTAAGAGAAAAGATATTAACAATTAAGAATTTTACATCAAAAAAAACGCCAGAGTATAAATTCCAATTGGCTCTCCTAAAAAGTGATGGAAAGGAGACGCTATTGGGGCTGAAGGTTAGGTCTTTTTAAAATAAATTAGCCTCCTAAGTTTAGATTAGTTGAAAACTGGTATCTTCACAGCGTTGAACTGCTGACTGCGCTATATCTATAATATCGTCAAAGAGGAAATCTTCCACTAAAGTAGTTAAATATTCTGCGGATAAAGCAAAGTCGCTAGGGATTTCCTCAATCAACTTGACAATTTTATCGTCGCAACATTCATGAGCAGCATGAGATATCTTTTCTACCCACTCCAGAGGCATTTGAGCGAGTTGTGACTCTACAGATTGATTGCTAGTCACTCCGCTAATTTCGCTTTCATTTTCTAGTGGGGCATCAACAGATTCCTCGTAAATGTAACGCACTCCTAAAAGTTCTTCCATTTTCGCAAATAATATCTTTGCCTCGAATGGTTTACGCATGAAATCATCGCAGCCTGCTCCTAAAATAGTTTGGCGTTCCTCTTCAAAAGCGCTAGCAGTAAGAGCAACTATTACAGTTTGTTTTCCGAGAGGATGAGCTTTAATTTTTCTGGTGGCTTCATAGCCATCCATGACAGGCATCTGCATATCCATCCAGATCAGGTGCGGTTGCCAATCCTCCCATACAGCAATAGCTTCTTCACCATCTCTAGCCGATCGCACGATGAGGCCTAGTGGTGACAATAATCTCTCTATGACTAGGCAGTTATCGGCGCGATCGTCAACAACCAAGATCCGGTATTCTGGTTGATTCGGTGCTAAACTAATTACTTTTTTCTGCGGTTTAAGGATTTTAATCTCGCTGGGAGTGGCAAGGCTGATTTGAATATCAAATGCAAACTTACTTCCCAAATCAGGTGTACTGCTGACAGTAATATCTCCTCCCATCATTTGTACAAATTTGCGGCTAATTGGTAAACCTAACCCAGTCCCCTGTTGAGATTTTTGACCTGTTTTTGTTTGCTCAAAGGGTTCAAATAACTTATTCATCTCTTCTGCGGCAATGCCAAGGCCAGTATCTTCTATTTCAAAGTGAAGGCGTAACAATTCCGGGCGAAGGTCATTCGCGTCTACACAATCACAGTCCCTTAACCTTTCGGGCTGATTAAAACCAGTGCACCATCCGGGTTTTTTTTGTATAGCTGTGGTTTCAACCGCTAAGCTTTCGGAATGTTCAGAAGCCGCGCCGACAAGTTTTGTTTGTGTGTCCCCAAACTCTGCGGTTTCAGCTCTCAAACTTTCTTCTACCTGATTTTTTACTCGCAAAGTAACACTACCCATCTCTGTAAACTTGATCGCATTTCCTACAAGATTAATCAAAATTTGCCGCAATTTACCTTCATCTCCAGTAACAAAGTGTGGTACGCCGTCACCCACTTCCAAATTTAGCTGCAATTTTTTAGATTTAGCTTTTAATCGAAACATTTCTTCTAAGGTTTTTAGCAAGCGCATTAAATTAAAACTGCTTTCATTAAGCTGACTTCTTCCCGCTTCAATTTTGGACATTTCCAAAATGTCATTAATTAGGGCCAGCAAGTGTTCACCCGCGCGATTAATAATTTCTAGGTGCTGTTGGTGTTGATTGTTGAGAGATGAATCGCGCACCATCACCTGACTAAATCCGAGAATGGCATTTAGGGGAGTCCGCAATTCGTGGCTCATAGAAGAAAGGAATTCGCTCTTGGCACGGTTAGCTGTATCAGCAGCTACGACAGCTTTTTGTAATGCTGTTTCTGCTAATTTACGTTCGGCAAGTTCTGTTTTGGCTTGTTCAAAAAGGGTGCATTGCTGAATGGCAATTGCTAGCTGCACGGAAATTTGCTTGAGAGATTCTATCTCAGAAGAACTCCAATGCCTGTGACTGCGGCAGTGATGAGCAATGAGTAGCCCCCATAGTTTTTCACCTTGCAAAAGGGGAACCACGAGGTTAGCTTTAACTTCCAACTCGCTCAGTAAATTAATATGGCACTCTGAAATACCTGCGGTATAAATATTGTCGATCGCGCGAATGTGTCCCTGCGCGTAAGCAGAAATGTAGCCTTCTCGAAAGCAAGGGTCATTAATGTCAATTCCCAAAATCGGCATTGTATCGGCTGCTACCGACTCGACGGCTACCAATCCACTCCAATCAGGGTTAAAGCGGTAAATAATAGTCCTGTCTGTTGACAAAAACTGGCGGACTTCTTCCACAGCCATTGTCAGCACTTCTTCTAGGTTAAGAGAGGAACGAATTCGCTCTTGAATAGCATTCACGAGCCGCTCCCTTTTTACTTGTTGCTGCAAGGCTCTTTCCGCCCGTTTGCGAGGAGTAATATCTACTCCATAACCAACGCACTCCACAGGTATGCCAGCAGCATCTTTGACTAACTTAACCTCATCGTATATCCAGCGATAACTACCGTCTTTGTGCCGTTCGCGGTATTCGTAGGAAATCGATTCTTTTTCCAATATCTGAGCGTATGAAGTAGCCACAATCTCTCGATCTTCTGGATGAACTAGGCTATGCCAATTAAGGGAACCATCAACCAATTCTCGCGCTTCGTAACCAATCATTGAAACAACATTATCGCTGACAAATGTTACATCAAAATTTTCCCCTAATTTGCAGCTAAAAATCACCGCCGGAGTAGTCGCCAGTAAATATTGCAAGCGTTCGGTGACAGAGCGCAATTTTAACTCGGCTTGCTTGCGATCGCGGGCTTCCATTGCTAAAGCTGCGATCTGCGCCACATAGCTAGCGAAGCTTTGCTCGTCGAGCGTCCAATTCCTGGTCGTTCCCTGATGTTCTAAACAAATTACACCCGCAATTTGTCCTTGATGGGTAATAGGAACATCTAGCATCGACGAAATGTTTAAAGGCGTCAAATAAGATTCGCTAAATTCTCGGGTGCGCGGATCTGTTTTGGCATCCACCGCTGCGATCGCCTGTTCTGTCTTCAAAGCTTGGAAATAGCTAGGGTAGTCAGCAACTTTCAGTTCTGCACCGGCGCTGTGTTGATTGGGCATCAGTTCGTAAAGATCCGCACAGCACATTGCGGATTTATCTTCCTTATAAAACCAAATACTTGCCCGATCGACATTCAGGGTACAAGTTGCCATTTGCGTAATCTCTCTCAATGCCTCGGCGATATTTCCCTCGTAGATACTAGAATTTTTTGCTAATTCTAGCAAGCCATTTTGTTGTTCTGTTAATCTAGTTTCTCGTTCTCGCAAAGCGGATTCAGCGGATATTTTTTCTTTAATTTCTGCTTCTAAATAACCGTTGATTTTTCTCAACTGTACGGTGCGTTCTTGGACTTTAATTTCTAAGTCATCATAAGCGTGGCGCAACGCTAATTCTGCCTCTTCACGCACAGCGATCTCACTCTGCAACTTGCAATTTATCGCCTCTAATTCTTGGGGGGTTTTTAAAGACAAAAACTGGGGCAATAGTGTTACCATCGAGCCGGCTGTGAAGCAGGAAACAAGTGCAGTAATTCCTTTTTCAATCCCCGACAGCCAATAAGCGGAATGCCACAACGTCCAAATGTCTAGCAAGTGACCCGTGCCGCAGAGAATAATAAATGCACCAAATAAAGCAAATATTCCTAAAAAAGGAACATCCCGCCGCTTGAAGATAAAATAAATTAGCATCGCCGGAATTGAATAGTAGGCGATCGCGATTAAAAAGTCCCCTGTTACGTGCAGCCACACTAAAGGCGTTTGCCAAAGATAGCAATGACCGTGAGGCATATACTGAGTTGGGGAAAAGATATTTTTGAGTGCTTCCCACATAATACTTTTTATTGGCCGATAATAGGGATATGATGATGCCTAAGTTAGGCAAAAAAATAAAATAAACCGAAAACTTTAGCTTGATTCAGCATTATTTATTAACGCCTAAACCCCGCTTGTTCATAACAGCTTGCTTGGGCAGTAGGTGGCGATCGCCAAATTGCGATCGCAACGGAATTTCAATAATAAACTCCGTACCTCTCCCCACCTCGGAAGTGCAGCGCAAATAACCTTCATGGGCTTGAATAATCTGATAAGAAATTGCCAAACCCAGCCCGGTACCAGCACCGATAGGTTTCGTTGTATAGAAGGGATCGTAAATTTTAGCGATCGCATCATAATCTATGCCAGTGCCATTATCAGCAATGTGAATCTGCACCCACTTGCCATCAACTAAAAGGGTGCGGATGCGAATTTTTAGCAGTGGGCAATAGGTGTTTTGTAAGTTGTCAGAGAAATTATTTTCCCAATAACCATTGGTCGAATATCCCTGCTCTACAATCTGTTCTAAAGCATCAATAGCATTAGAACAAATATTCATAAATACTTGGTTAAGCTGCCCTGCGTAGCATTGCAATTGTGGCAAATTCCCATACTCTTTAATCACTTGGATATGCGGACGGTTTGGTTGTTCTTTCAAGCGGTGCTGCAAAATCATTAAAGTGCTATCGAGGCCTTCATGGATATTTACCTTTTTCATGTCGGCTTCGTCTAACCGCGAGAAAGTCCGTAAAGATTTAACAATCTCCCTAATTCGCTCTGCTCCTATTTTGATCGAACCAAAAAGTTTTTGCAAGTCTTCTAAAATAAAATCGAGTTCGATAGTGTGAATCTTGTCTGCAATTTCCGGCGCAGGAGTGGGGTAATAAACTTGATAAGCCTTAATCAAGGCCAAAATATCTTTAATGTATTCCTCAGCCGGAATCAGATTGCCATAAATGAAGTTGACAGGGTTATTTATTTCGTGAGCAACCCCAGCTACCATTTGCCCCAAAGACGACATTTTTTCAGTTTGCACGAGTTGAGCTTGAGCGCCTTTAAGTTGTTGCAGAGCGTTTTCTAAATGCTGAGTTTGTTCTAGCAGTTTAGCTTCAGAGTGCCGCAATGAATTTTCCGCCAAAGAGCGATCGCGATTTTCCTGTTGCAAACGTTCATTAGCAACTTCTAAAGCGATCGTCCTCTCAATAACCCGTTTTTCCAATTCTAACATTAATTCCGAGAGGGCTTCTTGAGCTTGTTTGCGATCGCCAATCTCATTTTGTAAAGCCCTATTTGCCGCCGTCAATTGAGCGGGACTGGGAATAGCCAAGATTTTTGGGATTAGTTCTACCAGCACTGCTGCTGTACATAGCGAAATCAGCGCAGTAATCCCTTTAAGAAAACCAGAGAACCAATAATTAGGATGCCACAGCGTCCATATTTCCATAATATGGGTAATCCCGCAGCAGATAATAAAAGAGCCAAACAGCATGAAAACCCAGTCAAAAGGCACGTCTTGCCGCTTTTTTACAATATAAATCAGCGTGATCGGTATCAAAAAATAAGCGACTGCTATCAAACCATCGGACAAAACGTGTAGCCCCACCAATCCAGGCTTCCACAAGTAGCAATGGCCGTGAGGAATAAAATAATTAGGAAAAATTTTATGAACCATTTGCATTAAATCAACTAGGTTATTTGCTAAATTTTTAAGACCGTATTACAGGCAAATCAAAAAACCTGCTAGCACAAAAATAAGAATTATGCTTTTGGACTTAACGCTTGTGATGAGTAAATGCAGCGATCGGAAACTAAGGTTAATTAACTTTACATCAATCGACTCAGCTTTAGCAAAGTCAACTGTCACATTTTTAATTCTGCCTTCACTACCAACTGTGACACCGGCATGACATTTTGGCCAACGATCAAGAAAAACTGAGCACAGATTCCTTTCCAGTAGGAGCGCCAGCGCCCATTGAAATTGGGTTATAGCACTCAGTTACCAGTCAGGCAACGGGGCAATCACCAGATTTAACCGATGTCACGGATTTAACTTAACGAAGAGAACCATTCTCAAAAACCTGTAGAGGTGGGTTCACTCTTGTACCCTTGAAGAGTGCAGACAGGTTAAATACACCCGCCCCCACCGCGCGAGGGAATTCTTGATTATTGATAGTGATACTCTTCGGGGGATAATTAACCGATGTGACCAATTACCCCCTGAGAAATGTCGCGACAGGAGCGTGTGGCAATCCAATAGGCGATCGCTCTCAGCTTTACAGTCAATTATAAGTGATAATATCAACGATACACTGACGGGATAATTGCAAATTATGACGATAGATGAGGTACTACAGCTAACTCGTGTCCGATTACAAAAAGATTTATATCCAGTACAAGAAATCATACTCCGCCAAGTTTGGGAAGGAAAGACTTATACAAGTATCGCATCTGCCTCTCATTACGGAGAGCATTACCTGAGAAACATCGCCTCATCCTTGTGGCAATCTCTCTCTCAAATCTTGCAGACATCTATTAGTAAATCAAATTTTCGCTCTTGTGTAGAATCACGTTCCCTGACTGCAGAGGAACGAGAATTAATTGAAGCATTCACCCGCAGCCAATGCCTAGCAACACCTTTAGAATTTCCCGGATCTCCCGTGCCCCTCGGTTCGCCATTTTATATCCCTCACCCGCTAATTGAAGAACTCGCCTATCGAGAGATTACTAAACCCGGAAGTGTGCTGCGGATTAAAGCTCCCAGGAAGATGGGAAAAAGTTCCCTTCTGCTACGCATTTTAGATCGCGCGACTTCTCTTGACTATCGAACTGTAAGTTTAGATTTTCAGCAAGCCGAGGAAGCTGTCTTAGCCAATATCGATAAATTTTTACGCTGGTTTTGTGCCAACATCAGCCGTCACCTAGAATTACCACCTCTATTAGATGATTATTGGGATGAAGACATGGGTAGCAAAGTAAGCTGCACCATTTATTTGCAACAATATATATTAGCACAAATAAGTACCCCTCTTGTGTTAGCTTTAAATGAAGTAAATAGAATTTTTGAGTATCCAAAAATTGCCAGAGAATTTTTGCCGCTGCTGCGAAGCTGGCATGAAGAAGCAAAGCGGATTGAAACTTTGGGAAAACTGCGGTTAATCGTTCTTCACTCCACAGAAATTTATATTCCTTTAAAGCTCACTGAATCGCCTTTTAATGTCGGTTTACCGCTGCAATTGCCCTATTTTACAGAAGAGCAGATACTTGCTTTAGCGCAGCGTCACGGACTGGATTGGACAGAGGGTTCCGATGCCGAGCGACTGATGGCAATGGTGGGGGGACATCCTTATCTGGTGCGGCTCGCTCTTTACCACCTCTGTCAAAACAGTGTAAGGCTAGATCAGCTACTACAAGAAGCTCCGACAATCGCGGGAATTTATAAAGATTACTTGCGGAGTTTTTGGGCAACATTGCAAGAGTATCCCGAACTTGCGCTTGCACTTAAACAAGTGGTAAAATCGGAACACGGAGTGGAATTAGATCCGATAGTAGCTTCTAAATTATTTAGTATGGGCCTGATTCATATCGATAACAACCGCTGTACGCTAAGCTGCGAGTTGTACCGCCTATATTTTGGTTCGCACAACTTTAGTTAGTTATTGCCCCACCTGAAAAATCTGTTTTGCCGTTAAGTTTAAATCTGGGAATGCAAGCGATCGCACCACATCATCACCTCTAAACTGATTAACTACATACTCACCATCAACTAACTGATGAACGGAAATAGTTGCTTGCTTGGGGTTGCCAATATATCTTCTTCCCCCCAACCCCAAATAATCGACAATCCAGTATTCAGGAATTGCCAATTTTTCATATTCTGCTAACTTTATCAAGTAGTCATCTTGCCAATTGCTACTCACTATTTCGATGACTAAACGGATAGTTTCACCTCTGGTAATAGTCGAGCGCTTTTTCCACATCTGTTCCGTTTCGATTTGTTGCCAATCTAACACCATCACATCTGGGCTGTAGCCAGACTTATCAGAATCAATAGCCTTAATAATTCCTTGGCGGGGAATGAAATAGGGCAAAGCCAAACGTTCAATCTGAACGCCCACTTTGAGGGCGAGGAAGCCCCCTACTTGTTCGTGAGTTCCAGTTGCTTGCATTTCGATAACGGCTCCATCATGTAGTTCAAAGCGACCTTGACCCTCTGGATACCAGTCCAGAAACTCGTCTAGGGTCATTTGTTTAGACTGGGCAGGTTGTTCTTGAATGAGCATATTGATTCTCCTTGTTTGCTGTTAATTTCAATGTTAATATAAATTGACAACATTAGGCTATATTGTATGATAATTTCTAGTTGTTATTTTGTCAATTTATTATAAAAACAACTACTTGGAAAACATGAATTTTACCGATGGATTATAATTCAGTAGAGATGATGACAAAAATAACGCTCAGGCTGCCTCTTTTTATACTCAACTTTCACCTTTAAACCAACTCATAAACGGCATGACCAAGGTTACATACCAAATTGGGGGCAGTCTCGCCAGTGATGCGCCTACATACGTAGTAAGACAAGCAGATTCCGAACTTTATGAAGCTTTAAAATCTGGGGAATTTTGTTACATCCTCAACTCGCGACAAATGGGCAAATCTTCTCTCTTAGTCCGCACCCTGCACCGACTGCAAGCAGAAGGTTTTCAATGCAGCACGATCGACATGACCCGCATCGGTAGCGAAAATATCACTCCCTTACAATGGTACAAAGGAATAGTTGCGGATTTATGGCGCAGCTTCAATTTGTTAGGAAAAGTTAATTTAAAAACTTGGTGGCGCGACGAAGAAGAGGTCTCATTTTCGCAAAGATTGAGTCATTTTATTGAAGATATCGTGCTGGTCAATTTTCCTCACGAGCGGATATTTATATTCATCGATGAAATCGATAGCATTCTCAGTTTGGATTTCGATGTCGATGATTTTTTTGCCCTGATTCGGTTTTGCTATAATCAGCGAGCGATTAATGCAGAGTATAACCGCATTACTTTTGCAATTTTTGGAGTAGCCACGCCAAGCGATTTAATTGCTGACAAAAAGCGAACTCCTTTTAATATCGGTCATGCTATAGATTTGCAGGGTTTTGAACTGCACGAAGCCCAACTATTAGTTAAGGGATTAGAGAGTGCCGTCAGTAATCCTCGTGCCGTTCTTAAACAAATATTAGCTTGGACTTCAGGACAGCCATTTCTCACCCATAAAGTTTGCTATTTGGCGTACAGAGCCAGCCTAGAAACGGCGGACGGATTAGTAAATATTCCCCCTGGGGCAGAGGCATTTTGGGTGGATAGTTTGGTGCGATCGCAAATCATCGATAAATGGGAATCGCAAGACGAACCGGAGCATTTAAAAACGATAGGCGATCGCATCCTGAGAAACGAACAACGCGCCGGAAGATTGCTCAGCATTTACCAGCAAATTCTGACCCCCCCGCCTTCGGCTCCCCCCCTTACTAAGGGGGGGCTAGGGGGGGTATTAACCGATGACAGCCGAGAACAAATCGAACTATTACTATCCGGTTTAGTGGTAAAAAGTGCAGGCTATTTGCAGGTAAAAAACCGAATTTATCAAGAAGTATTTAATATAGAATGGGTTGAGAAAAAATTAGGGCAACTGCGTCCTTACTCCCAATCTTTCGATGCTTGGAACGCTGCCAAACAAACAGATGATTCGCGCCTTTTGAGGGGACAAGCCTTAAAAGATGCTCAAATCTGGATGCAGGGAAAAAGTTTGAGCGATTTAGACTATCAGTTTTTAGCAGCTAGCGCCGAACTCGACAAGCAAGAAATGCAACTAACCTTAGAAGCAGAAAGGTTAAAAGAAGTCGAAAAAAATGCCAGACGGCAAAAGTGGTTTATTGCTGCACTCTCTTTAGCATTAGCGATCGCCCTCTTTCTCGGAACAGCAGCTTTTTGGCAATATCGCCACGCAACCATAAGTGAGGTAGAAGCGATCGCCACCTCCTCCGAAGCCCTCTTCACCTTAGAGCAAAAATTAGACAGCCTCATTGCCGCCATCAAAGCCAAGCGTAAACTGCAACAACTCGGCAGCGCAAATCCCGAACTAGAAAATCGCGTGCAATTATTACTAGAGCAGGCAGTTTATGGAGCTTCGGAGTTCAACCGCTTGTCAGGACATCAGGCGACACTGTATAGATTAGCAATCAGTCCCGACGCTCAGACAATTGCCTCCTCAAGTACAGCTAACGAGGTCAAACTCTGGCAGCGAGATGGCACCCTGATTGCGACTCTTCCCCACAAGAGTATGGTATGGAGGATGGCTTTTAGCCTCGACAGCAAACTCCTCGCTTGCATCTGTGGAGATGGCACAGTTAAAGTTTGGCAGCAAGAGGGAACGTCTTGGGCGGGCCCCACACTCCTGCACAGCCTTGAGGGACACAGTAACGAGTTAAGCGGTGTGGCGTTCAGCCCAGATAGCGAGACTTTAGCTGCATCCGGTGAGAATAACACCGTTAAACTCTGGGACAAAAACGGCAATTTATTAACCATTCTCGATCGCACCGATGCGGTGAGGAGCCTGAGCTTTAGCCCCGACGGGGAAATGCTCGTTAGCGCAAGTGCGGAGGGCACGATCCGATTGTGGAAAAAAAACGGCTTATTCTGGGACGCAGTAACTGTACTGCGAACGTTTCAAGGCCATAGCGCTGCCATTTGGGAGGTCAAGTTTAGTCCTGACGGCGAGATATTTGCCTCCGCCAGCATGGATAAAACTGTTAAACTTTGGCGATCCCATGCCCCGTCAGACGAAGAGTTACAGCCCCTAGGAACCCTTAAGGGTCACGCATCTGGCGTTCAGGGTCTAGATTTCAGTCCCGACGGTCAGATTATCGCCTCAGCCAGCGACGATCGAACAATCAAATTTTGGAGTAAAGACGGCAAAGAGCTGAGAACTTTTGCAGGGCATCGCGGTGCCGTGTGGGATATTCATGTCAGTCCTGACGGCAAATCAATTGCTTCGCTGGGTGTAGGAAATGCTGTCAAACTTTGGCAGCCGAAAAACATTTTTTTCTTGCCCCTGCCAGGTCACGACGCTGCTGTTTATAAAGCTGCTTTCGCTCCTGACGGTAAAATCGTCGCCACTGCCAGTACAGACGGCACGGTGAAACTTTGGCGTCTCGATGGGGCAGGCACGGGGGCACTGCCCCTACGGACGCTTAAGGAGGGTACAGGAGGGCTTTGGGATGTGGCATTCAGTCCTGATGGTCAAGTCATTGCAGTGGGGGCAGAAAAAACAGTTAAACTCTGGCACAAGGATGGCAGATTCCTCAGAGAAATCAACGCCCACAACGGAATCGTTTACGGAATTACTTGGAGTCCTGACGGTAAAATTATTGCCAGCGCAAGTATGGACGGCACGGTAAAACTCTGGCAGCCAGACGGTGTGTTACTGCGAACTCTGAAGCTAGATGGCAGCGCCTTCTGGAGTGTGGCCTTTAGCCCTGATGGAAAAGCTTTAGCCGCCGTCGGTAGCAGCGGTACTATTTCTATCTGGAAGACCGATGGCACTTTGTTGCAGGCGATTGATGCCCATCAGGCTGTGACTACGGGGGTCAGTTTCAGTCCCGATGGCAAGACTCTAGCTTCAGCCTGTACAGATGGCACTGCCAAACTCTGGAAATTAGATCCCTCAGATACCTCAGTTCCTCAGAAAGCAGTGCTCCTGCGAACGCTCAAAGGCCACACAGAGGGAGTGGTGGGAGTTTCCTTTAGCCCGGATGGTGAAATCGTCGCTACGGCAAGTCTGGATAACACGGTGAAACTCTGGAACAAAAATGGCATCTTGCTGACGACACTCACGGGGCATACAGGTGTGGTGACAGGAGTTTCCTTTAGTCCCGACGGCACTTTCCTTGTCTCGGCAAGCCATGACCAAACGGCGATTTTGTGGGATGTGAAGCGCATTCTCAATACAGACCCGCTGGTGTTTGGTTGCGACTGGGTGCGAGATTACCTGCGAACAAATGCCGATGTGAAGGAGGAGGATAGGCATCTGTGCGATGCCGTGGGCGATCGTTAAAATCTCAAAAACCCTGAACTCACAAACATGAATAATTACCAATACCAAATCGGCGGCAGCCTTGCCAATAATGCGCCTACCTACGTAGTAAGACAAGCAGATTCCGAACTCTATGAAGCCTTAAAAGCCGGCGAATTTTGTTATGTACTCAATTCGCGGCAAATGGGAAAATCTTCTCTATTAGTCCGCACCTTACACCGATTGCAAGCTGAGGGATTTCTATGCAGCACGATCGACATGACCCGCATCGGCAGTGAAAATATCACTCCTTTACAGTGGTATAAAGGGATGATTGGTGAACTGTGGCGCGGCTTCAATCTTTTAGGGCAAGTTAACCTAAAAACCTGGTGGCGTGATGAAGAAGATTTATCATTCCTGCAAAGATTGAGTCATTTTATTGAAGATATTTTGTTATCCAAGTTTCCTGACAAAAAAATTATTATATTTATTGATGAAATTGACAGTGTTCTCAGTCTAGAGTTCCCTGTCGATGATTTTTTTGCCCTAATTCGCTTTTGCTATAATCAACGCTCAATTAATCCAGCATATAATCGTATTAGTTTTGCAATATTTGGAGTAGCAACACCTAGCGATTTAATTGTTGATAAAAAACGAACTCCTTTTAATATTGGGCGAGCCATAAATTTACGAGGTTTTGAACTAGAAGAAGCCCAGCCATTAGCGGCGGGATTAGCAAGTGTAGTCAATAATTATCAAGCTATTATCCAACAGATTTTGGCTTGGACTTCTGGGCAGCCATTTCTTACGCAAAAACTGTGCTATTTAGCCTACATAGCAACTCAAACTACACCGCAAAAAGTAGTAACAATTCCCGCCGGAACAGAAGAGTTTTGGGTAGCTCGTTTAGTGCGAGAAAATATCATTAATAACTGGGAATCTCAGGATGAGCCGGAACATTTAAAAACCATAAAGGAGCGGATTATTCGCAACGAACAACGCGCGGGCAGATTACTCGGCATCTACCAGCAAATTTTACAATCTAACCCCCCTTTAGCCAGCGGATCTGTTTCATTGTGGGGCTTTGAAGAGGACTATAGGGGCAGCACTCCCGTGCCTGACCCAAATCTTTATAGGGCAACTACAGGAGAATTGCCCCTACAAGGAAATGAAAGATTTCTACCTTTGAGCCAAATAGCCGGAGGGGTATCAACTGATGACTCACCAGAACAAATTGAACTATTATTATCGGGATTAGTGGTCAAAAATAATGGTTATTTACAGGTGAGAAACAGGATTTATGCTGAAGTTTTTAACCTCGAATGGGTAGAGAAGCAATTAGGGCAACTGCGCCCCTACTCGCAAACCTTCGATGCTTGGGTTGCTTCACAACAAACAGATTTTTCCCGACTTTTGCGGGGACAAGCCTTAAAAGATGGTCAAATCTGGGCGCAGGAAAAAAGCTTGAGTAACCTTGACTATCAGTTCTTAGCTGCTAGTGCCGAACTAGATAGGCGAGAAGTTCAACAAGCTTTAGAAGCAGAACGCACCAAAGAAGTGGAAGCGCGGCTGGCCGAGGAACAAATGCGATTAATTCAAGAAAAAAAAGCAGCGAAACGACAGAGGCGCTTACTATTTTCTGTTAGTATTGCACTGCTGCTTGCCGGTGCTTTAGGAGTAACAAGTTATTTTCAGTATCGCCGAGCCGTCATTAGTGAGCGCGAAGCTCGGATGAGTGAAATTGAAGCGCTGGTTTCTTCCTCGGAGGGACTGTTTGCCTCTAATCGCCGATTGGATGCACTAATAGAAGCAATTAAAGCTAAGCGCCGACTACAAAACTTAGGCAATAAAGATAAAAATATTGAACATCGAGTGATCGATGTATTGCGTCAAGCGGTTTATGAAGGGGTTGAATACAACCGTTTATCGGGACATAAAGCGGCTGCTATTGGAATTGATATTAGTCGGGACAGTAAGTTTATTGCTTCAACAAGTGTGGATAAAACTATTAAACTGTGGCGGCGGGACGGAACGGAAATAGCAACACTCAAAGGTCATCAGGCGATCGTTCGGTCTGTCAAATTTAGCCCGGACGGTCAGTTTATTGCTTCTGGAAGTGATGATGGAACTGTAAAACTTTGGAAACTCGATAGGGCAGGCACGGGGGCACTGCCCCTACGAACTTTTCAGGGTCATACTGCTGGTATCTGGACAGTGGCGTTTAGTCCCGACGGTCAAACAATTGCCTCTGCCAGCATGGACAAAACGGTGAAACTCTGGAACAAAGACGGGGCAGGCACGGGGGCACTGCCCCTACGAACTCTCCAGGGTCATACTGCTGGGGTAACCTCAGTGGCTTTCAGTCCAGACGGTCAGACTATTGTTACGGCAAGTGGAGACAAAACGCTGAAACTCTGGAACAAAGACGGGGCAGGCACGGGGGCACTGCCCCTACGAACTTTCCGGGGTCATACTTCTGTGGTATCTGCAGCGGCGTTTAGTCCAGACGGTCAGATTGTGGCTTCAGCAAGTGGAGACAAAACGGTGAAACTCTGGACAGTTAATGGGCCAGGCACGGGGGCGCTGCCCCTACGAACGCTTGAAGGTCATTCTGCTGTAGTATCGGGAGTTGTTTTCAGTCCAGATGGTCAGACTCTTGCTTCTGCAAGTCGCGATCAAACTGTAAAACTCTGGAATGTTGACGGAACAGAATGGACGACATTGAGAGGTCACACTGCTGGGATTTGGGGGATAGCTTGGAGCCCAGACGGCAGTTTTATTGCTTCGGCGGGTGCAGAAAATACGGTGCGGCTGTGGCGTCAAAATCCATTGCGGACGATGATTACTGCACATAAAGCCGGGATTTGGGCGATCGCACTGAGTTCGGATAGTTCTACAATTGCTACAGGCAGCGAGGATGGCACGACTAAGCTTTGGAGTCGGCAAGGTAAATTGTTGAGGACTTTCACTGTAGAAAACGCTGCGATTTATGCTGTTGCCATGAGTGGCGATGGCAAGTTAATTGCTTCTGGCAGAAATGATAATAAGGTGAATATCTGGACTCGAAACGGAAAAGCGATCGCAACTTTGGTAGGTCATAATACTACGGTTTTTGCATTGGCTTTCAGTCCTGACGGTCAAATTCTTGCTTCTGGAAGTCAAGATAATACTATCAAGCTTTGGCGGCCCGACGGTACTTTATTGCATACTATTATGACAGGACATCATGCTCCTATTTGGCAGGTGGTATTTAGCCCTGACGGTCAGCTAATTGCCTCGGCAGGAGGGGATGGTACTGTGAAGTTGTGGAAGCTGGATGGGGCAGGCACGGGGGCACTGCCCCTACGAACTTTTCAAGGTCATACTGCTGCTGTGTGGAGGGTGGCGTTTAGCCCTGACGGTAAATTTCTGGCTTCTGGCAGCGGGGACAATACGATTAAGCTTTGGACTGTGGATGGTAAGTTACTGAGAACTCTCGAAGGTCATCTGGCCGCGGTATGGGGGGTGGCGTTTAGCCCGGATGGTAATATTATTGCTTCTGGTAGTGTAGACAATACGCTGAAGTTTTGGAAGCTTGACGGTACGGAATTAACGACGATCCGAGGTAACTCTGCGGCGATTCGGGGGGTAGCGTATAGTGGGGATGGATCGTTTGTGGCTTCTGTCGGTGAGGATAATACGCTGATTTTGTGGAATGTGGAGCGAGTTTTGAAAGTGGATTTGTTGGCTGATGGTTGCGATCGCGTGCGCGATTATTTGCGAACAAATGCCGATGTGAAGGAGGAGGATAGACATTTGTGCGATCGCCTTCAGTAAATTAGAATGAAGACCACCTAAAGCAGGTAATACTAATGTTCACAAGCGAGCTCAACGCGCTACTTGACCAACAAGGGATCCAACGCCAAGATCCTGAATGCCACTACATTACCGATCGCGTTAACTGGGAGCAATATGAAGCCTTGCTCACTACAAATGGCGATACTTCGGCATATCGAGTCACGTATTTAGGATCGCGAATTAAATAACTTACAATTTTAATTGTTATGGTGGGATGGGCGTCCCGCCCGTCCAAAAAGGGCGGGCGGGACGCCCAACCCCTACTCCCCACTTTCAAGAGTGTAAGTTATTTAATTCTCATTCCTTCGTGATCTCA
>NZ_JAUBUJ010000105.1:0-29812 GCF_036705405.1 Microcoleus sp. B13-B6 | reverse complement strand
AATACGTAAATACCACATTTTTTATATTTGTCTTTTTGTCAAGTACAATTTATACTAAATTAGATGAGCTTACCCTGAGACCCGATCGCCCAAAATAAGTCGTACTTGAGATTTGAAACAGTTTTTGTTGCCTATTTCATATTGCAGTCTCTGCCTTTAATTGTCTATCTAACTGCGGTAAGAGTTAGGCATTTGGGGCGCAATCGAACTCTACAATTTCCTGTTTAGAGCTGCTACGATTTGAATAAAGGGAGCTGGAAAAGGTTAAATGGC
Organism: Microcoleus sp. B13-B6; assembly: GCF_036705405.1. Lineage (NCBI taxonomy): Bacteria > Bacillati > Cyanobacteriota > Cyanophyceae > Oscillatoriales > Microcoleaceae > Microcoleus > Microcoleus sp. B13-B6. The sequence goes on along the minus strand of NZ_JAUBUJ010000105.1, from coordinate 29,539 downwards.
AAAGATCCTAGCTGTTTTTCCACGCCTCGCCAGGATTTTCCCACCTTCGATTAATGGTACGCAGTGGCCGGAGGTAATGAAAATTCTTAAGTTTGTCACCGGCAGGCGAAAATATGTCTGAAGTTATATTTTTACAAGCAACAAGCCATGTTACATTACATATGAATTTTGAGCTTGGTTGAGGTGGTAAATAATTTTTGGGTAAAAAAATGTTGTGGTCGCTGTCCGATAATTTGAGTCCGACAATTTTGCCTGAACAATTTTAACTGAGCCACACCATTAAATCACGGTTTGACAGAAGAAAATTGACAGAAGAAAATTAGGCATCAGTCGATTGGAGACTTCGGCGTGAGACGTTCAGCGAGGGCTGAGTCAATCTCGCTTAGTTGAACGATTGGAGATTTGAGATTTATTCCACAGATGAATCTGAGATCTTCAACAAGAGCCTAAAATTTTGGGCTGCTGCCGACTCCTGTGGGAAACTTGTATCCGTTTTTGGGCGCAGGGCGGTTTCATTCTCACCAAAAACATGAATTTTGTAGGGGTAGTGCCCCCGTGCCTACCCTCCCCATCAGTGCCCCCGTGCCTACCCTCCCCATCAGTGCCCCCGTGCCTACCCTCCCCATCGACGATTTGCTCGTGTTTCAGAGATTGGGGCAGCCACGGGGGGCTGCCCCTACAAGAGAATGAAACAGCCCTGGTTTTTGGGCGGGGTCAATCGATTTTAGATTTTAGATTTTAGATTTTAGATTTTAGATTGGAAGCATTGACTTGCGCGAGATAAATTCGGGGGCTCCTTTATCGGATACAGGTTTTTTCTTTCTCCACCGATGAATCCGGAGGCTTGTATCCTGGATGCTTGATTGTCAAAAAGCAGAAGGCAGAATTTGATAGCGGTCAAAAAATACTGTTTTAGGATTCAGCATTTTTATTGGATTCTACCTTCTAGCTGCATTTTTTTACAATTAAACAATATAAATTACTCGCTGCTATGAGCGATGCACGCCGAATAATTTATGAGGAGATCACCAACTATGTTGAAGCCAGTTACTTCCACAATTTATTATAATTATCGATCGCATTGAGCTGTTTGTACCACAGACTTTGTGCTGGTAATTTGCAAAAGGGATAGGGGCAGAACAACAGGCCAAACGAGAGGGCCGATTATTAAGGCTATCCAAGATATCACGTCTGTTTTAGATGTCGCAGTATCATTCCAAAAACTTTTGAACCAAACAAGAAAAACGATTAAGGCGATCGAAAAGTAGCTAATCATTATCATTTTTTTACCTGCCTGCCTATAGATGGGATAGGAGTATTTATAAATATTGTATCTCAGGGTGTGGCTCGCCGATCGCAACTTTATGCCCTGAGCTGCAAGCTGCAAGTGTCTAAAACCCAAAGTTTCACAGCTATCCGAGTCCATAGCCTGCGATGTTGAGCGGACTTACTCCCGCTGCGCGGCAGTCTTGGGAACTAAAAGCCTTGCTTTCAAAGCTTTTCGAGGTTTTGTTAAACCTTGAGGCTACCACCCCAATCATAGCTTATGCGATCGAGGTCTGTGGTTTTATGTGATTTAAATCACGTATACTCGCAGACTTCGGTCACAAATCGAGCCAAGAACAATCACACAGCTTACCCGACGGCAATCACCCTACTCTTTTGTCAAATGCTCGATATTATAATAGTCGAGTTCAACGAGATTTCATGCAAGCTCTGACTTTAAAATCCGATCGCGCGATCGCTGAACTGTTCTATCAAGTCACCCATTCCGGCAATCTGACTCGCACTGACAGCCACGGATTGCGCGAACTCTGCCCAAGCGCTCTCAGCGAAGACGCCAGAGATGCAGTCAACCGCCTGCTGCACGCCATCCGCCGCGGATGGGTCAGGATTTCCGATTAGTCTCCTCACACCAGAAGTTGAGATGAGTATTTCTACTTTCTCTCCTGTCAAGCTTTGGTAACAATAAGATTGAAGTGAGTAGGTCGCTCCATTAACCCTCTCCAAAAAAAATTGTACTGCGATCGAAAACCTCGCCCCGGTTTCTTGAAGAAGCCGGGATTTTTGATTTGAAGCAGTCAGGCGATTTTAGATTTTAGATTTTAGATTTTAGATTTTAGATTTTAGATTTTAGATTTTAGATTTTAGATTTTAGATTGACTTCACAGATGAATCTGGGAGCATGAACTAGAGCTTAAAATTTGGGGCAGATGGCCGATCCTGTCGGAAACTTGTATCGGCTTTGGGGCGAGTTATTAAGTATATCCACGGAACCAAGACCACACCAAGAAACTAGGTAAATGTAGGTAAAAGCGGGTTTATAAACACCGTAAAAGTTTTACGTAGAATTAAGCCAAGCGATTTAGCTAGCAGTCAGTAGTAATCTATTAATAGATAAATATTCAGAAATTTGTCACCGTTTCTTAACCAAAAGTAGAGATGTGGGGGTTGCCAAAAGCGAGAAATCGGGACGGGGTTGGTGTTTCCAGTTGCGGGGCTATCCTGGAAACATCCGCTCCCCAAGTCCGGCTGACACAAATCACTCATCAAGAGCCAAGCGATCACATTTACTCCCGTAGTTGAATCACATAAATATTGGGAAAATCAGTCAATACTGTCAAGAGTGAGTTCACAAAAAAAACACATGATGAAAACCCAAACGCTTTTACCTCAATTTACTATTGCAGAGCTAGTCTTTCAGGTATATCACTCCGGTCTGCTGACTCCCACTCACCGACAACAGCTCAAGACAGCCCTGTTAAATGACTCTCTTACCGAAGAAGATCAAACAGCCATCAACCGCTTGCTCCACGCCGTTCGCCGGGGGTGGCTGAAAGTTGTAGATTAAACTCGGTTCCAAATTTTTTGCCACTACTCTTTAAATGCACTGTCACTTGAAGGCAGAATTAAATCCCCTTAAAAAAATCAGGCATTAGCCTAAATGTAGGGTGCGCCACAAGCACCCTGCTGTTTTAACTTCTATTTTGTCAGCTTATTTAGTCAGAGATTGTGCCGTCAGGCATCATGGCCTCTCTTAGATTGGCTTCATTCAAATTTGTCCCGCGCAAAGAAGCTTGATGCAAGTTTGCTCCCCGGAGATTTGCTCCCTTAAGGGAAACTCCGCTCAAATCTGCTTTATGGAGATTTGCACAGCTCAAGTTAGCTCCGCTCAAATCGGCTCCCTTCAAATCAGCTTTTTCCAGATTTGCTTCCGTCAAATTTGCCCAACTCAGATTTGCTTGAGTTAGGTTAGCACGGCTGAGGTCAGCTTGTGTTAAGTTCGCATCGGTTAAATTTGCTTTGCTCAGGTTGATTCCGCAAAGCTTGACTTCTGTCAAGTTTGCACCTTGCAAGTTAGCGTTAACTGCATAAACTTGAATCAAAATTGCCCCCTGAAGGTTTGCATCTCTCATGTCTGCACCCCTGAGACTCGCCCCCGTTAAATCGGCCCCGCTGAAGACGACACTCCGCAAGATGGCTCCGCTCAAGTTCGCTCCCACCGCCTCGCATTCGCCAAAATTAGCGGACATGAGGTTGGCTTGGGAGAGGTTGGCTTGACTGATATCTGCTTGATACAGATTAGCTCTGTAGAGGGTGAGACCGATCGAATTTGCACCTTTTAAATTAGCGTGACTCAGGTCAATATCGCGCAAATTTGTCCTTGAGATATTGGCATCGCTCAGGTCTACTTTGTGAAAAACCCGTTCTCCGGCTGCATACCGTCTGAGAAGTTCCTCTGCATCCATGTCATTTTCCCCAAAATAATTAATAATAGCTTTGATATTTCCATAATATTAGGCATGAGCGACCTTTACGTTTCTTGGTCTCAATACCATCGAAAAATTGAGGATTTGGCTGTAAAGATTGATGAATCTCAGTGGAAATTCGATCGCATTGTCTGTCTGGCGAGGGGAGGGCTGCGGGTTGGAGATACTCTGTCGCGGATTTTCGACAAACCTCTGGCGATTTTAGCGGCCTCGTCCTATGGTGGGGCCGAGGGCAATGTCCGGGGTGCGATCGAGTTTGCCCGCGATTTGACAATGGTGGGCGATAATTTGGGCAGCCGCATTCTCCTGGTTGACGATTTGGCGGATTCGGGAATTAGTTTGAACCAAGGTATCGCTTGGCTGAAGAGTCGCTACGGCGAGGATATTCAGGAAATTCGGACTGCTGTACTCTGGTACAAGGCTTGCTCTGTTGCAAAGCCGGATTATTATGTAGATTATTTGGCTGACAATCCTTGGATTCACCAACCTTTTGAAATGTACGAAAAGATGAGTGCGGCTGATTTGGCTGCGAAAGTTGGGAGTTAGTCTATAAAAGGCTAACATCTGGTCAATTTTTAATATGGTTTTGCCGATATTTTGCACTTTTTGGCATAGTCCGTCAGGGGTTGAAACCCCTGTCTCATAGCTAAAGTCCTCTGAAAGAGGACTGGATATTTATTAAGGTTTGGCAGTCGGTTTCAACTCTGATCTTGCACCATTTTCAGCAACAGGCTTTTCGGCCTGTTCCACAAAGAGTGAATGTTCTTGTGGAACAGGCCGAAAAGCCTGTTAAGCGAGAATGGTACAATATCTCAATTTCAACTGAGATGTTGCATCATTCTCAATGAGCCTTTTTTGGGCGGGCTAGAAGCCCAACCCCTACTCCCCACAAGAAAATTAATTCTTTGTGGAACAGGCCGAAAAGCCTGTTCATAAAAAGCTTATTGAGAATGGTGCAACATCTCAATTTCAACCGACTGTCTTCTATGAGACGGGGAATTAATTCACTCCTAGGACTTGTGGGTAAGTGCAAGTCTGCTGATACAATTAGCGAACCGAAAGAATTCGATCGCCCAATTCCATACTATCTGCCAAAACTTCCTGCCGCGCCCACCTATCCGCCGCCAAAATATCGTCTAAACCAGGACTTTCACAGTTATCGGCTTGATGTTTGTCGCACGCCTTTTCAATCAGCTTGGGAATATCCAAAAACTGAATCTTCTCCTGCAAAAATAGCGCTACCGCCTGTTCGTTTGCCGCATTCAGCACCGCAGGCATCGAACCGCCCGCACGTCCCGCCGCATAAGCCAACTGCATACAAGGATACTTTTCGTGGTCGGGTTCTTGGAAAGTCAAATCCCCAGCTTTTACCAAATCCAGCCGTTCCCAATCTGTATGAATTCGCTCCGGCCAAGACAAAGCATAAAGCAGCGGCAAGCGCATATCCGGCCAGCCCAATTGCGCTAAAACCGAGGTATCTTGCAACTCAATTAACGAGTGAATTATGCTCTGAGGATGGATGACAATATCAATGTCGTCATAATCCATTCCGAATAAGTAATGAGCCTCGATGACTTCTAATCCTTTATTCATCAAAGTAGCAGAATCGATCGTGATTTTCTGCCCCATCGACCAATTCGGATGTTTCAAAGCATCGGCTACTGTTACTCCTGCTAATTTGTCGATCGGCAAATCTCGAAAAGAACCCCCCGAAGCGGTGAGAATAATTCGCCGCAACCCGCCAACCATAACACCTTGCAGGCACTGAAAAATTGCCGAATGTTCCGAGTCTGCCGGCAATATTTTAACGCCGTATTTTTCGATTAAGGGGTTGACAACGGGGCCCCCTGCGATTAATGTTTCTTTATTGGCTAAGGCAATATCTTTGCCTGCTTTGATAGCCGCAATTGTTGGCAGCAAACCGGCACAGCCAACTATGCCCGTGACGACGGCTTGAGCGTCGCCGTATTGGGCAACTTCGACAACGCCTGACTCGCCAGCAAGTAAAATAGGTTGAGGGTCGATGTCTGCGATCGCCTCCTTCAATTCCAGTAATTTATCTTCGTCGCAAACCGCGACAATTTCCGGTCGAAACTGGCGAATTTGCTGGGCCAGCAACGTTACATTTCGTCCGGCGGTTAACCCGACAATCCGAAATTGATCGGGGTATTGAGCTACAATATCCAGAGTTTGAGTGCCGATCGAGCCTGTGGAGCCGAGAAGAGTTATTGCTTTCACAATTTTTTAATGTTTTGTGGATTATTCTAATATTACGATTGCGGGGATAAAAATTAGTGGTTAACTATTGCGTGGAAAGCACATTCGATGGAATCATATTTTGAGTGACCGAAAGCATCCAGGATACAAGCCCCCGGATTCATCCGTGGGTCAATGCTTCAATTCTAAAATCTAAAATCTAAAATCTAAAATCGATTGACCACCTAGTGCCAGATTTCATGCAGAATAGGGAAAATTTTGCTGATGACCGTGAGGACATCAGTGTCTCGATCGCCGAAAATAGAGAGGAAGGTCGATCGCAGCTACCGTCGAGTTTGGTTTGGGCGATCGCTACTGCTGCAGCAATTTTCTTTTTGTGTAGCAGTTTACGGCACGCTTTATTCCAATCAACTGCTTTCGATTTGGGAATTTTTGACCAAGCAATTTACTTAATCAGCCAAAACCAAACGCCTTTTTCTTCTTTAATGGGGATTCATATTTTGGGCGATCACGCAGCGGTAATCTATTATCCGCTAGCTTGGCTGTACAAAATTTCCCCGGATGTGCATTGGCTGCTGTTGGTACAAGCAGTTGCTTTATCCCTGGGGGCTTGGCCTACGTGGAGTTTAGCGCGTTTGGCAGGTTTAAATCAAGAACAATCGGCTGCGATCGCATTGATTTATTTGCTCTATCCGGTGGTATTTAACATCAATTTATTTGATTTTCACCCGGAAGTAATCGCTTTACCCGCACTCTTGGCAGCAATTTTGGCGGCGCGTTTAAATAAAATTGTGTGGTTTTGTACCGCTATAGTGTTAGTTCTCAGTTGCAAGGCGGTTTTGTCCCTAACCGTTGTCGCTATGGGTTTCTGGCTGTTTTTTTGCGAAAAAAAGCAACGGTACGGGGCGATCGCACTTTTGCTCGGTGCAGCTTGGTTTTTGATAGCTTCCCAGAAAATAATTCCCTTCTTTAGCGGCAGCGAAGTCGCTGGAGTCGGGCGCTACAGCTATTTAGGCAAATCCGTACTAGAAATTATCATCAATCTCATATTAAAACCACAGTTAGTATTAGGAAAAATCCTTTCATTCGATACATTCAAATATTTATTTCTCCTCACCTTACCTGTGATTTGGCTGCTATTGCCATTTTCGGGCAAACTACGCCTACAATATTTAACAGCACTAATTCCTGCCCTCCCTACCCTGCTGATCAATATCCTCTCTGACTTGCCATTTCAACGCAGCTTAGCCTATCAGTATTCAGTGCCTGTAATTCCCTTTTTATTTTTAGCAGTGATAGCGAAGGAAGAAACAAGAAAGAGGGAAGAAAGAAAAGGCAACAAGGAAGAGGATAAAGCAAATAAGCAACATTTTTTAACATGGGTCAATCTGCCACAATTGAAAAACTTCCGAATTTCTCAACTTTGGCGGGGAATTCAATTGCCGAGAATCATGATAATTTGGTCGTTAATAATTTTCCTACTTCTGGGCGAATATAAAGATTTTTATCTGTACCTAAATAGACTAGATACCTGGCAAGCTACACGCGAAGCAGTCGCACAAGTTCAACCCCAAAGCAGTATTTTAACAGATAATAGACTTGCCCCTCACTTTGCCCACCGCCCAATAGTAAAATTGCTGTCACAAATTTCGCCTCAAACAAATTTAGCTGAATTTCAATACATATTATTAAACCTGCGCCATCCCTGGCCTGATACTGAAAAACTTGGTGATACCTTAGCAAATAAACTTAAAAACTCTCCCGATTTTCAATTAACTTATCAAAAAAACCAAGTTCTGCTATTTAAACGAATCGCTGATTAAACCAATAAAATGCTAACTTTAAAGTCCCTAAAATCTCATCCAGTATTTTTAATGATTGTCGTGACAACGATAGTCTTATTTACCGCCAGCAGCGCGCGGCACGCTTTGTTTCATTCAACTGCATTCGACTTAGCAATTTTTGACCAAGCCATTTATTTAATCTCCCAAAATCAAACGCCAATTTCCTCTTTAATTGCCATTAATATTTGGGGCGATCACGCCGCTTTTATTTTCTATCCACTAGCTTTACTGTACAAAATATATCCAGATGTTCACTGGCTTTTATTAGTGCAAGCTGTTTCCCTAGCTTTAGGTGCTTGGCCGACTTGGAGTTTGGCACGTCAAGCCGGATTAAATAATAGCATATCTTGGGCGATCGCCTGTATTTACCTCCTGTATCCATTAGTATTTAATGTCAATCTCTTCGACTTCCACCCAGAAGTAATTGCTGTACCAGCACTGCTAGCAGCAATCTTAGCCGCGAGGCTGAATAAAACCTTGTGGTTTTGTGCTGCTATTGTATTAGTTTTGAGCTGCAAAGCCGTGCTATCTTTAACTGTGGCTGCGATGGGTTTGTGGCTGTTGTGTTTTGACAAAAAACGCACTTGTGGGCTCATAGCTCTATTTCTAGGCGCGGGTTGGTTCCTGGTAGCTACTCAGGCAGTTATACCGTATTTTAATCAGGGAAGAGAACACGCGGGAATCGGGCGATATCAATATTTGGGAAACTCGGTTTTTGAAATTGCTATTAATTTAATACTGAAACCCAATCTAGTTTTAGAGCATTTGTTTTCTTTAGAGACTTTGGAATATTTAGCGTTATTGCTATTACCTGTAATTTGGTGGCTGTCCCCGCGTCATCTGTCATCTTTAATTAGTGCTGTGCCGATGTTGGCGATGAATATTCTTTCCAATCTCCCCGCTCAGCGGGATTTAATTCATCAATATTCTGTGCCGATATTGCCGTTTTTGTTGATGGCCGTAATTTCCAGTTTAGCAGCTAGCAATCAGCAAAAGGGAAAGACAATATTTGATAGATTGCCACTTCCTAATTATCCATTGCCTAGAGCCATTGTAATTTGGTCGTTGATTGCTTTCTTAGCTTTAGCGAAATACGGCTATTTTTGGACTCTTTATTTAAAGGGGCTCGACACTTTGCCCGCTACCAGAGAAGCAATTTCTCTTGTTGAAACCAAAGGCAGTGTTTTAACAACTGCTCAGATTGCTCCGCACTTAGCGCACCGCCCTGTAGTAAAATTAACTCAGGCTAGCAGGCCACCTGCAAATCTCGCAGAATTTGATTATGTATTGCTGAACCTCAGATATCCTGGCTGGATGAGCGATCGAGAATTTGTTAAAAACTTAGTAACTCAACTAAAAAACACCCCTCAATTTCAACTAAAATATCAGCGAGACGACATATATCTATTCACTAAAAGTCATTAGTCAGCAGTCAACAGTCAGCAGTCAACAGTCAACAGTCAACAGTCAACAAATTCCCGCTAATCCTCCACTTTCAAAGCCCTTCTTGCCAACTTCACGTAAGTTTTCACAGTTTCATAAGGCATTTCCAAATCAGCAGCAATATCAAACAAAGATTCCCCCAATTCCCGGCGCGCCAAAATCGTCGCCCAAGTTTCAGCAATCTCAGCAGCGCGACTTCCACCTTTGCGCTTTCTGTGCGCCATAAACTTCTGTGTCAATTCATCTATTCGCGCCGCCAATACGCTTTGTATAGACACTTCGGGTAGCGCTTCTGTCAACCATTGTGCCCGCGTTTGCCCCAATCCAAAAGTTGTTTTGTGGCCAGTGCCGCAATAAGGCGCTAACCGCCCCAAAGCATAAAATAATTGTACAAAATCAGGGCGATTGTGAGCCGATCGCCCTAGCCCAAATTCCACAGCCCCAGTGAATCCCGTTACCATGCCTTTTTTGCCCGCCGCTACCTTTTGCGACTCCAATTTGTGGCGGCTAATAATCGCATTTTCATCAATCCAATTCAAAAATTCTGCTTGGTCAAAAATTCCCCCCGAAAAGTTATTCCAGCGGCGCAAATAACTGTGAAAAACATTTTCGGGAACTGGCAGAGGGAAGTGATGCCCTTTGCTACGAAAGCTTGTAGGAGTCACAAAACTAAGTTTGATGGTTGGCGAAGATGGGGGTTCGGCTGTTAATAATTGCTGGTAAGTTGTGGGAGGAAAAGCAATATCCCAAGAGCGAATTAGCAGCGGAGCATTTCGCAAATCTATCTCTTGGGGCAAATTTTGCAGCCACTGACTCAGCCACTGCACTACTGGCTTTGAAAGTCCTGTTACGTACCAGCGATAAATGCGATCGCCCAAAAGCTGAAATTCTTTGCCACCGGGGAGCAAATCACCTTCCAATCCCGAAAGAGTAAAGGCTTTTTCTGACTGTTCATCGTGCAAAAGTTGCGATAAATCCGGGTCAGTTTGGTGTACTTGACCTAAAAACCAAGCGTGCAAACCTATAGCATACTGCGCGTACAGATAGCTAGGAGCGCGGGGAGTCAATTCAAACACTAATCCGACTAACTCGGTGTCAGCCGGCCAAATCAGCCCAGAAGGAGGAGATTTTTTGCTGTGGGTGCGGTTCGGGGAAGTTGCCATCAGATGCCACTAACAGGGACAGGGCTGTGCTATCTTATCCGATTTTTATCCCCTTTGGGGGATGATTGTTGAGGGCCCTCGATCGCCCAAATCTTTTGGCTGCTTCAAAAACCGGGCCTGCCGCCAGTTTCCCGCACCCTCCGGGATAGACAAAAACCACTAAAAAACCAACAACCTAAAACTCAATCTTTGTCAAGGTTTTCCTCCTTGTAAGTAAACAGAAATATACAAGTGTTTAAAATCACATTCTGCGCTACAATTGTCAAAAGCTCGTAGCATCCTCAACTTCGATCCTAAACTATGAACACAACAGAAAAATCTAAACTCTCCAACGAAAAAACTTTGGAGGCGATGAAGAATTTCTCCGAAACCTACGCCAAGCGCACGGGAACTTTCTTTTGTTCTGAACCTTCCGTCACTGCTGTGGTGATAGAAGGACTAGCAAAACACAAGGATGAACTAGGTGCTCCCCTATGCCCTTGTCGCCATTACGAAGATAAAGAAGCCGAAGTAAAAGCCGCCTACTGGAACTGTCCCTGCATTCCCATGCGCGAGCGCAAAGAGTGTCACTGTATGTTATTTCTGACGCCAGATAACGATTTCGCGGGAACTACTCAGGAAATAGGAATGGATCAGATTCAAGCTGTCAGAGACACTATGTAATCGGTTAAGTAGGCGGTCGTGAAAGGGCAGTAGTTTTGAAAAGAGGTCGTTAGTTTTCCTATTTTTAAGACTTAGCTATTTAACAAAAATCGATCGCCGCCTACTCAAACACACATCCGCCATCGAAAATCCCCAATCCCCAATCGAATGACAGAGGAAATGCCGATCGAGTTTTGGCAAGGTATCGAACAGTTTAACAGCCAAGAATTTTACGCTTGTCACGATACTTTAGAGGCTTTGTGGATGGAAGCCGGCGAGCCGGAAAAAAGGTTTTATCAGGGAATATTGCAAATTGCCGTCGCGCTTTATCACTTAGGAAATCAAAACTGGCGCGGTGCAGTAATCTTACTGGGAGAAGGAATAAATCGGCTCAGTTATTATCAGCCGAGTTATGCCGGAATTGCCGTTGAAGACTTGCTCGGACAAAGTGCTAAACTTTTGATCGCTTTGCAACAAGCAGGGCCGGAAAAAGTAGCAGAATTTGTGCCTTTATTAACAGGTGCAGAAGTTGCAGGCTTGCAATTGCCACGAATTATCAAAGTAGAAGGTGAAACCCGATTGAGAAAAGGAGATTCCAACGGTAGGTAAGAAGGGTGGGAAAATCGCGGTATTTTCAGGTTATACCATATGTTGTACGGCAGATGCGATACAATTATAAGTTGTGCTGCTTAGGTTGTTGATTTCAGTAGTTTTGAGGTTGCCTTTAAGCGGTTTCCATCAAGTTTAAAAAGTATGGATATAGTTGAATTTCGAGGCATTTCGTTTGTTGTAGCGACTCCACCGCTACAGCCCATCTCTATTCAAGATTTATCTGCGATTGAGGATTGTCTAGGCTTTCTATTTCCGGAAGATTACCGTGCGTTCGTGAATACATTAGGACTGGGCGAAACCGACCTGAGCATAAGAACACTTCCTCCACAGGAAATTTTGGATAGCTATCTTAGTGAGGTTCGTGGTAGATTGTCTGGGGACTGGTTCTGGGCTAAAAATCCCGATGTACTTACACAAGCTCAAGCTATTGAGTGTGTCCCATTCTTTGATAGCCCTAACGGTGACGATATTCTGTTCCATCCATCTGACCTAAATCGTTGGTTCATTTTGCCTCATGAAGGAGAGGAAGCCATTGTTGTTCACTCTTTTCAGGAACTATGTGATTTCTATTTGCGAAGATCTAATGATTTGCAATCTCCCTATAAGTTCTACGGTTATGATGAGATCTGAAAAAAGGTGGGAACGATCGCCACACAATAACGCTCATGCACACCAACCCCCGAAAGTTGATCGGTTGTGATGCAAAGTCTATCTGCGGTGTGCGATGGACAACGTTGCATTTTTCACCGACAGGTGAAATGCGATCGCGCTAGGGATGCGGAGCATTATCGCCCGCAACTTCGGACGATCGATCGCCAGCTTTCCCTATCCTAGAAAAATACAGCCCCCGCCAATGCTCAAATGAGATGGAAACTATTTTAAAGAAAGAACCTAATAAATCAAAATTTGATTTATTTTGCCGAACTCACTGCGGACAGCTAATGCCTTAGTACCTAGAGAGGTTATCCGTAACTTCCCGATGCGAGCAACCGTCAAAAAACTTGCAAATCCAGCAAATCAGCCAAACACGTCGTGAAAATGCCTATTGTCTTGCTACGATAATTGGTTGACGCTCTCGGGCAGGTCGATCGACAAGTCCGAAAGTCTTTCCGACCGTTAAAATAACATATTTAACTGATAAGCTGTTGTGCATCTAATCTCCATCAAGAAAAGTGTCCCGGTTGCCGTGTCCGCCGTCCTTCACTCAGTCTCAACAGACAAGTTAAATGCTCCCGGTAGCTGATCTGTCAGTGTCAAAACTGGAGGTAATGCCCTTCAGCAATTTTATAAATTTTGAGGCTTGTAAGCTATGATGCCCTCCGCTAAACTACTCAATTCCCGAATATTCAAAGGATTATCGCTGCTGTTGCCCCTCACTCTGGCAGGCGCGATCGCCTCTCCCACCTATTCGCAAGCCAACGCGCCCCGCACCCTCAGCGTGCGATCGGACATTCAAGAAGCCGACTCCAAAACCGGCATCGTGACAGCCCGCGGCAACGTCCAAATCAACTATCCAGCCCGCCAAATACAAGCAACTGCGGCTCAAGCTCAATACTTCAGCCGTGAGCGCCGGATTATTCTCAGCGGAGATGTTTACGTCTTGCAGCAGGGCAACAGCCTGCGCGGCGAAACCATAACATACCTCATCGACGAAGGGCGGTTTATTGCCCTGCCAGACAACCCAGGACAGGTAGAATCTGTTTATCTGGTTGCCCCGGAACAAGATGCGGCAGCCCAAAATACATTGGGCTCCCCACGTCCAACTACAGCCCCCCGGTAACAGTGGCTTGCAGCAGCGAAATTTCGCCTCAGCCAAAACATACTACTTGGGATAGATGCGAAATTTCGTCTTTATAAAACTCACCAACTTGAAAAGGTAAAATTTAAATTAGAGACTCGATCGCACAATGCTGCAGTCTGAAATTGAGCTTGTAGAGGTTGCCGGGAGCGAAAATGAAAATTGTACTCGAAAATATTCACAAATCCTACGGAAAACGCAATGTAGTTAGTCGCGTCAACCTGTCGGTAGCCCAAGGAGAAATCGTAGGATTGCTCGGCCCCAACGGTGCCGGCAAAACCACCACATTTTACATAGCAACCGGATTAGAAAAACCAAATCAAGGCACCGTTTGGCTCAACGATTTAGACATCACTAAATTGGCGATGCACCAGCGAGCACATTTGGGAATTGGCTATCTCGCTCAAGAAGCAAGCATTTTCCGAAACATGAGCGTGCGCGACAACATTTTGTTAGTCCTAGAACAAACTCAAGTGCCGCGCTGGGAATGGCGCGAGCGAGTCGATTTCCTATTGCAAGAATTTCGCTTAGAAAAAATAGCATCCAGTTTGGGAATTCAAATATCGGGGGGAGAAAGGCGACGGACTGAACTAGCCAGAGCATTAGCCGCAGGGCGAGACGGGCCGATGTTCCTATTTTTAGACGAACCGTTTGCAGGCGTCGATCCGATCGCCGTAGACGAAATTCAAACCATTATTGCTAAACTGCGCGATCGCCAAATCGGCATCCTCATCACCGATCACAACGTCCGAGAAACCCTCGAAATTACCGATCGAGCCTACATCATGCGAGACGGCCAAATTTTAGCCTCCGGGGCTGAAGAAGAACTCTACAGCAACCCTTTAGTGCGACAGTATTACTTAGGTGACAACTTCGTGCGATAGTCTTTTGAAGGCATTCAGCAAACGGCAGAATTTTAGATTTTAGATTGAGGAGCAATCTGCGAGAAAGCGCCACTATGAAAATAGCAATATCCAATTCTTTGAATCCCATCAACTGGCTGCCGAGAATTTCAGTAATGGACTGGTACATTACCAAAGAACTAATCGGCCCATTTTTATTTGGCGTCGGACTCTTTACATCCGTCGCCGTCACAGTTGGAGCTTTATTTGAATTAGTCCGCAGAGTAGCAGAATCCGGCCTCCCCTACGGCGCAGCCATAGAAATTTTTCTCCTGCAAATTCCCTACTTCGTAGTATTGGCTTTCCCCATGTCAATGCTGCTAGCAACCTTAATGGCCTACAGCCGAATGTCCAGCGACAGCGAACTCATCGCCCTCCGCAGTTGCGGAGTTAGCGTTTACCGATTGATACTGCCTGCTGTGATAATGAGTTTAATTGTTGCAGGCTTCACCTTTGCTTTGCAAGAGTTAGTTGTACCCGCCGCCAGCTACAGAGCTACTGTGACTTTAGACAGAGCCCTGAAGCGAGAAAAACCGATATTTCAAGATAGAAATATTATCTACACAGAATTTCGCAAACCAGAAAAAGGCGGCGACGAAACCCTGGCCCGCTTTTTTTATGCAGAACAGTTTGACGGCCAGCGAATGAAAGGTTTAACAATTATCGATCGCTCCACCCCAGGCCTCAATCAAATCGTTTCTTCAGAATCAGCTACTTGGAATCCCTCAGAAAATACTTGGGATTTTTTCAACGGAACCGCTTATATCGTTGCTCCTGACGGGTCTTACCGCAATATAGTTAGGTTTCAACACCAGCAGTTGCAACTCCCCCGCACGCCCTTAGATTTAGCTGCTAGAGCGCGGGATTTCAAGGAAATGAACATTGCCCAAGCTTTAGAGCGTTTGGATATCATTAAAAACAGTGGCGACGAACCGCAAATTCGCAAATTAAAGGTGCGAATTCAAGAAAAATATGCTTTTCCTTTCGTGTGCATGGTATTTGGTATAGTGGGAGCCGCTTTGGGAACTCAACCGCGCCGCTCCGGTCGAGGAACGAGTTTTGGTATTAGCGTAGTTGTGATTTTTACTTACTATGTATTTTCTTTCATCACCAGTTCTATGGGCGTGAAAGCTGTTTTGACTCCGATTCTTTCGGCTTGGCTGCCGATCGTGTTTGGCTTGGGAATCGGGGGATTATTGTTGGTGCGGGCCGCTTCTCGGTAAGTTTTACCGATAACATTGGGAATTGGTAATTGGGAATTGGTAATATCGTTTTAGTGGCCGCACTTCCTTCATTTAAGGATTAGCAAAAGTATTGATTTCGCCACCCCCAATGTAGCGTCCCGGAGCCAGAGAGCGGGGTGTAGCAAAAGTTTGAGGTTGAATGGGCTGCACGCCCTGATTGGTGTTTTGGGGAACAACTCCAAAGTTAGGCTGCTGCGGCAAGTTAAGCTGACTCGGTGGAGGTGTTTGAAATTGAGAATTCGCTGAATTGGGAGAGAATTGAGGGCTAATTATCTTGCTGCCCCCAATCACATTCGGAAAGGGAGATTGACCGACATTTGGAAGTAAAGGTGTTGGCGAAGGTATGGCTACGGGAAGTGCCGCAGGTTGAACTTCAGG
Organism: Microcoleus sp. B13-B6; assembly: GCF_036705405.1. Lineage (NCBI taxonomy): Bacteria > Bacillati > Cyanobacteriota > Cyanophyceae > Oscillatoriales > Microcoleaceae > Microcoleus > Microcoleus sp. B13-B6. The sequence goes on along the minus strand of NZ_JAUBUJ010000105.1, from coordinate 13,526 downwards.
TGCGAAGCCGGAACCAGATAAATTAGTTTGGTAGGGATTTTTCGGCAAAGCCACCGGTGCAGCCGCTGCATTAATTTCGGGGAGGCTGGGTACTCTGGAATTTAACCCAGCAAATGATTCAGAGACTGTAGCTGTCGGTTTTAAGAATTCTTGAGATTCGTTGCTCACAGTATTTGTCGGAGCCACAAGTGGGGGAAGTGCTGTGGGAACATTCACAGGATTTGCTCCACCTTGAGCTGTAGCGGTCGTTGGGAGCAAATTTGTCGCATTTACAGCAGCCGGATCGGAAGCAGGTCGATCGAGCAATGTAGCCGAGTCTGCAGTTTTCTCACCTGAAGCCGCTGTTGCCGAAGTGTTAGCAACAACGTATTTTTTCATAGCTGCTTGCAGCGGACTCAAAGGCAGAGAATTTTCCTTTTGTTTATCTGAATTAGCATCACTCGACGCCTGCGATAAAGTTGCTTTCGCTGTACCTCCAGACTCAGGCTCGATCGTTTTTATCCCAGAAGTCAGTCTCCCACTGCCCGATAAACTCAACGCTGATGTTGCGTTTGAACTGGGCAAGCTGGAATTTTGGGGGTTATTGTTTCCGGCCTCGACAGCAGGATTTGCTAAATTTGGCAAGGGGGAAAATCCGCTGCTTCCTACCCGCTTGGGGGCTGAAGATGGCTCAGGAGTTTCTAACTCCCGATCTCGAAGTTCCTCGAATAAACCTTTGCTTTTTACTACTGATGAATTTAACAAGTTCAGTTCAGAAGCAGTAGAGCCATTAAACTGATTGACTAGCACTGGTGAGCTGTCGATTTCAGCAGCAATGGCGGTATCTTCAGCAGATAGTCCCGATAGCGAAACTGGATTGTTTGTGGCTGGTTCTTCTTCGCCATCTATGCTCAACCTTTCTGGATTTACCGAGACCTCCCAGATAAATAACCCCCCCGCACACAGCACGGCTAACGGAGCCCAAACCGCCGGTTGGGTCCAGTGGCGCAACCGCGCTATTAGATAGCGGACTGATGTAGGAAATCGCTTAAAAATTGACATAGTTTTGCTTCCTTCCGAGCGTGCGGATTTAAAACTATTTTTCCTAGTCTACCACATCAATCTTGATTATTTTTGCAAGGCCGGGGTAAGTGCGATCGGGAGCATCTCGGTTTGGCTTTTACTGTCGGTGTGCGATCGTCCGGCTCGCTATATTTATAGACTTTGCTGTGCGGGACGGCTCGGAGTCCCAAAAAACGCTTTTTACTTTCTGCCCAGATGCTCCGAGTACGATCGAACTTTTGATTGAAAGTTGCGAAAGCTCAATGCAACAGGTGAAAATCCATAAAGCACTGGTAGAAATATGTCTGCCTTTCCTCCAATCAATGGGCATAAGATGATAAAATTGTATGGGATGCTGTGCCATGCCTGCCGAGTCTGTCAGCAGAGCGACCTCAAACCAAAATGTCTAACCAAAATGTCAAGGTAAAATTGGCAATTGCCCAGAACAACACGAATAGGAAAGTTGAGAGTAAATTGATGAAAAAAATAGTAGAAGTATTAGCAAATCGGGAAGAATTAATAGATCGATCGCTCAGGATTGTCCTGTCAAAAATCTCAGAAGCCATAGCAGAACGCGGAGTTTGTACGATCGCCGCAGCGGGCGGAAGCACACCCGAACCGCTCTACAGAGCGATCGCAGCCCAAGACCTGCCGTGGGATAAAATTCACGTGTTCTGGGGCGACGAACGCTACGTTCCCTCAGAACACCCAGACAGCAATCAAAAAATGGCGAGCCTCGCGTGGCTCGATCGAGTGAATATCCCCGCCAGCAACATCCACCCCATGCCCACAGCCGCCGGCGACCCCGCAGCCGACGCTGCCGCGCACCAAACCGAATTGCAGCAGTTCTTCAAAGTATCCGACGGCGAGTTTCCTGCCTTCGACATCATTTTATTGGGCATAGGAGACGACGCCCACACAGCCTCTCTATTTCCCGGCACAGCAGCCTTGCAAGTCCGCGACGCCCTAGTAACTGTCGGCAACAAAGACGGTCAACCCCGCATTACCTTTACAGTCCCCTTAATCAACCGGGCCCGGTGCGTCATCTTCATGGTCGCAGGAGCCAGCAAACAACCCGCCCTTGCTCAAATTTTTGCCCCCGCAGCCGACGAAATGACTTATCCAGCCAGACTCGTTCAACCAGAGGGCGAACTTTGGTGGCTGCTCGATGCGGCTGCTGGCTCCTCCGTAAAATAGCCGACAGAGCCGCCAGCGTGCCAAAACAGTCAGCATTCATTATCACTAACTCAATCTTGCCCATCACAGCTAACGTCACAGCGTCAGCTCAGTTGCTAGTATGAGCGAAGCAATATAAGAATTGTGGCGGTTAAAGTTAAAATTTGACCATATACACGAGTATTTTTATGAGGCTGATTTAAAAATCTGGCCGATAGCAAGGAGAAATCGATGATTGTCTGTCCCAATTGCAATCACCAGAACCCCGACGGGGCCAGCCAGTGTGAGGCTTGCTACACGCCTTTACCTGTTACCGCAAGTTGCTCGAACTGCGGTGCAGCAGTTCAGACAGATGCAGCATTTTGCGGTCAGTGTGGCTTTAACTTGCGTCCGGGTTCCATAGTTCCAGAAGTTGAGGTGACAGTAACGTCCCCCTCGCCTGTAGGCCCCACAGTGGTATCGTCACCGGCGCCGGATTTAGTGCCACCCGAACCCCTGATGGCAATGGAACCTCTAGTTACCCTGAATAAGGGGCTCAACTTGGAAAAAACTACCGCCAGCATTCCGACTACTCCAGATCCCCCGCCTTCGCCCTCGGTTCCTGTTACAACTGAATCGGTGGCAACACCAGTAAATATCTCTCCTCCGGTTCCGGGCCCACAGCCAGCAGGTGTAGCTAAAACTCAACTGCAACAGCAGTCTGCCCGCCTGTTACACGTTCAGACAAATACGCCGATGGAATTGCCTCACAGTCTGTCTGTGGTTCACATAGGCAAGCCAAATGACTTAGTACCGCCGGATATTGATGTTTCGGGATTTGCTAATTCTGAGATAGTTTCTCGGGTACACGCAAATCTCCGGGTGGAGGGAGATGCTTGCTACCTAGAAGATGTAGGCAGTTCCAACGGCACTTACGTCAACAATACTCCGCTACCCAAGGGAAACCGCCACCGGTTGCGACCGGGAGACCGCATCTCTCTGGGCAAAGGAGACCTGGTTACGTTTTTATTTCAAATCTCTTAGAGCGAGTTTGGATTGGGCGATCGAAAGTCTAAAATCTAAAATCGCATCTTGAGGCGCTCTACCAAAACTCAATGCTGCCAATGTGATTAAGCTGACCTTGCTACATCCACTCCAGTCTATACCCGTCCGCAGTTGGATCTTTGAAGACGAGCAGGTCGTCCGGATCGGGCGCTCGACCGAAAACCACGTCGTTCTTTTTAGCGCTGTGGTTTCTCGTCGCCACATCGAATTGCGGCGCAGCGGCATAACTTGGGAACTGATCAATTTAGGTACCAACGGCACTTACCTCGATGGTAAGCCGATCGCTAAGGTTCCCATTGTGGACGGTCTGATCGTTCACTTGGCTCGCTCAGGGCCGAAAATTCAAATCAACGTAGGCCCGAATCAGTCCTCTGTCCAGTTAGGACAAATTACCGTCAAGCCCAGGGAGGCTAAGGAAATTCACGCTCCCTCGGGCGGCGTGCACATTAGCACGATTCCTGTTCCCGACCACAAAGAAGTTGGCACTTCCAGGGAAGAGGATGAGTTAACCGAGGCAGATCATACTCGCCATTATTCGGAAGAAGAATATTAAATCGGCTTCTTTGGACGATCGACATTTTTCAAAGGCGGCACTCAGGAGTTTATTTATGAGTACATCACCACAAATTGTTAGGCGCAGCGAACTGCTAAACCGCCGCACCATCGACCGCAGAACGGCGGAAGAGGTCGGCAGGGTAGATCGGGTTTGGCTAGACGCTCACTCCCAGCGGGCGATCGGCTTTACTTGCAAGTCGGGACTTTTGGGCAGTAAAAAAACTTGGTTCGCTTGGGCGCAAGTAGATACGGTGGGGGAAAATGTTTTTGTCACCATTAACCCGGAACTGCCGGAACTTCATCAGCCGGAACAAGCTGTTTGTCCGATCGGGCTTGAGGTACTCACGGACGCTGGGAATCGGGCAGGTGCAGTGGTTGACTACCTATTTGATGTCCGCACGGGTTCAGTCACCCATTACCTATTTAAATCGAGCGGGTGGCGCGGTGTTTTAGACGACATTTACTTGTTACCTGTGGCAGCTATTTCGACCATCGGCAGCAAGCGGGCGATCGTCTCTGAAGCTGCTGTATCGGAACCCGTGCAGTACGCGGAGGGACTGCACAAAAAAGTCGGTCTGGTAGCAGAGTTTTTACACGAAGATTTCGACAGAACTCTCAAAAATGTGGCAGGTGTGAAGCGAGGCGCTCAAAGTCTGGCGGAAAAATTCCAAGATAAAGCTCTAGAAGTCAGGGATGTAGCTCAAGAAAAAGTTGCAGAGTTGAAGCGGCAAAGGCAAGAATCTGTCCGACCAGAGCCGAAACCGGAGCCGCCTGAGTCAGATTTGAGCTGAAGTTTGGCCTTCCCCCTGGCCGGGGGACTAATTGCCGAGCGCATTTTGGGGCCGCGCGCGCGAGGAAGGTCGATCGGTATTTTCGCTATGAGAGAGTGATGCGTTGTCGCTCAAAATTCCAGTGCTGCTCAAAGCATTGTATTTTAAAGGTATCGCATCAATAAGGAAAATGTTAGCAACTCAAAATGACCTATGCTGTTTGATACAACTCACATCTTGCACCATTCTCCAGAACCGGCAAGATGCCTGTTCCACAAAGAGTGAATTTTCTTGTAGAACAGGCATCTTGCCTGTTCCTAAACAAGTAATTGAGAATGGTGCAACATCTCAGATACAATCAACAAGTATTTTATCTAGAGACCCCAGGATTAATAATTGGTTAACTTCTTTCTTTATAAACAGCAAGTCGTTGAGCAGTGACTGTGGCCCGATCGAGAACTCGAATCAGCGGTGCAACCATCGCGGGTATGAGTTAAATTCTCTGCTTCATCAGCGGGAAAAGGGTGATGAAGCCGATCGAATTGAGCGGCTCGCCCATCGGCAGAATCGCTCCCTCACAGACCAAATTAATCAAGCGGTTAAAACTGCTGTCCATCATTGGGAAGTTCACCCGATTAATAACATCGTGTTTGGTTGTTACCGAGTACCGCAAAAATTTGCGCCTGCGCCAAAAGCTAACCGTCAAAAGTTGCTTCACCCTCAAGCAGCCAAAAGTTCGACTTTTCCGGCAAATAGAGGGAATCATGGCGCACTGATGACGGCTTTAAAAATCCAAATTTTTGCAGTTTTCTCCCAAAAAATCTCTCTGGAAGTATCCCCGTTTCTGTCTGGCGGTGGAGTGTCAAAACATCAGTGATTACCTTAACTCTTTTACATCCTATCCAGTCTGTCCCAGTTCAAAGTTGGTGTTTTGAATCAGAACCGGTGGTTCGGATCGGTCGATCGAACGACAATGATGTAATTATTTACAGCGCTGTAGTTTCCCGCCACCACGTAGAACTGTGGAATCACGCTCATGGCTGGGAAATTATTAATTTTGGTGCTAATGGCACTTATGTAGATGATAGACCGATCGCTCAGGTGTCAGTTGTGGACGGGATGACAATTCGCTTGGGCAATTCCGGGCCAAAAATCAGGATTCGGGTGGCCGCAACGAATCAACCGGGCAAAATAATCAAGCCACCGCAGCGCGAACTCCGCCCAAAGGACGAAGTTTCAAAAGACAGGTCAACTCCTTTGCCGGGGGGCGTGGGAATAATCGAAGACGATGAACTTGGAGGGATCACTCAAATCGATCTTGACTGACCCGCAGCTATCTATCCCTGCTGGCTAGTTCCCACAAAGCGACCGATGCCCAATTCCAGGGTCTAACTAATAAATATTGTGGTAAGTGGTCTGATTTGTGGCTAAATATCCCTATACATTAATTAACAGCTTCTCTAGTAGGATTTCACCCTTCTAAAGATAAGATTGGGGGGATATCGATCGATCTTAGCTCACTTTCGCTGCTTGCCCAGCGGCGGTAATCTAAGAGCAACTGGTGCATCAACCGCTGTTTGACGCTCAGCAGTACGCTCTTGAGCAAAGCATTCCCCGTTGCTTCTAAAATGGGTTTGGGCGTCAGCCAAAACGGTGGCGGTAATTCTACTTGCACTTCCAAATCCGCTTTTCCCTTCAAGTATGCTACCCCGCTGCTTTGGTGTACACAAAGCTTTCCTTTGAGATTGAGAGCAAAGCGATCGTTGATATAACCCACGCCACGAATTTCGCAGGCGACGGACTCCAAATTGATGGTGCCATCCGACTGGGCCCACACCCTCATGTCTACTGTGGGTTGAATGCTCAGCATCATAAATTGTAACGGTCGCATTTTCAGGCGGAAACAGTCATCGTTTAGCTGTTCTGTGCGACTTTGATCGACAAGGGCATTCACCAGTCGCCTCGGCTGGCGCAGATAATGTTGAATGGGAACCCGTTCCTCTGGTACGGCGAGCTCAACGGATTGGGAAGCATTAAAGCGGGTATACATGAGAAAATATCAAAATATAGGATTCCTAAGCATATCTTAATAAACTATCACCTTTTTTAAGGTGACATAAGTTGCCCCCTAAGTCGCGTACCCAGCAATGTCATCCGAGAAATCACTGATAAAAGCTTTCGGGACATCGCTAATTTTTCATCATACTTCCTAGCTGATGAGAGTCAAGCAAACATTTGTAACCTAAAATTGCCTCTAAATGAAAATTTCGTTAGCGAAGCCCTCGAAGAGGATCGCACATCTCGGCCCTGTTGGTACAAATGCAGAAACAGCGGCTCTAGCTTATGTCAATTGGTTGAGCCTGAATACTAACTTGGAATGCACCCTGTGTCCTTATTCCACCATTTCTCAAGCGCTAGAGGCATCGGCCCTAGGGCAGGTTGACTATTCAGTGGTGCCCGTCGAAAATTCGATCGAAGGCAGCGTGACTGTCACCTTAGACACACTGTGGCGACTCGATCAACTCCGCATTCAACACGCCTTAGTTTTGCCAATTTCCCACGCGCTAGTGTCCAATGCTAAAAATTTTAACGAGATTCAAAAAGTTTACTCTCACCCGCAAGCGCTAGCTCAGTGTCAGGTATGGTTGGGGCAGTTTATTCCCTCAGCTCAATTAATTCCGGCCAATTCAACCACGGAAGCATTGCAATATCTGGAAGATACAAATGTAGCAGCGATATCTTCGCCAAGAGCGGCTGAACTTTACAATTTGCCAGTGTTAGCTCACCCCATTAATGATTATCCCGATAATTACACTCGATTTTGGGTACTCAGCAGGAGTTTTGGAGAAATCGCCAACGTAGAACCAGGGGATCACTCATCCCTTAAATCCCTTACCCAATCTGCTTCTAAGTTGATCCTCGATGCTTCACCGTCTAATTGCACCCATACCTCACTAGCTTTTAGCGTACCTGCCAATATGCCGGGAACACTGGTAAAACCTTTGCAAGTATTTGCCAGTCGCGGTATTAATTTAAGTCGGATTGAATCTAGACCGACTAAAAGATCCCTCGGAGAATATATTTTCTTTATGGACGTTGAGGCTAACGCCTGCCAAGCATTTGTTCGCTCGGCACTCGATGAATTAAAAAATCACACAGAAACTTTAAAAATATTTGGTTGCTACAATGTACTGTCAGTAGTATAATTTATTTTTAAGTAAAACTTAGGAGGCTGGCGAGATGAATGCGGATGAACTTCTCAAGCGATACGCAGCCGGAGAAAGAAATTTTCATGAAAGCAACTTGAAAGAGGCTTCTTTGCGAGAAGCTTTCCTAATTCATATTAATCTAGCCTGTGCGAATCTCAAGGAAATAAATTTTGCCCTGGCCAACTTAAGGGGGGCAAACTTAATAGGTGCCAAGCTCAAGAATGCCTGTCTGGTGATGACCAACCTAAATGGAGCTAACCTGAGCGGAGCCGATCTAACTTTCGCAAGATTAACAGGAGCTGACCTGATTGACGCAAACCTGAAAAAAGCCAACTTGAGCGACACCAAAATGATTGGTGTTAATTTGATCGGAGCAAACTTGGAAAACGCCAACTTGATGGAAGCAAACCTCCTAGATGCTTGCTTGGACAATACAAACCTTGAAAAAGCCAATCTAAGCGAGGCAAGACTGCGGGGAGCGAGCCTGAACAAAGCCGACTTGAGAAACGCTTTTTTGTGTGAAAGTAACCTTGAGGGCGCTGACTTGAGAGGAGCTGACTTGAGGGGTGCTAATTTGAGCGGGGCATTTTTGTGCGGCGCTAATCTCGAAGGAGCTAAGTTAGATGAGGCAATTTTAAGTGGGGCCATACATTTTTGCGTCAGACAAGTTTGAGTTCACGCAATATATAACCGGAGAATCCGACAACTAAGGGCTAAAAAATATACTATTGACTTGGCTGAAAGTGAAGTCTATTTGCTGCTGTACCTTAGCAAAATGAAGCTGCATCTTGAGGATCTCTTTCTTGGAATTAGCTTGAGCAATCTTACTTTCCAAAGCCAGCAAGTTGCGATTGAGAGTTTCTACTCGCACAGTTTGGTAGTCTAAGTCAATTTTTAGTTCTGCAGCCCGATCGAATTGAACCTGCTGGCGAACCACAGCTAGGCGGATTGAATTCTCATCCTGTGTCTGAAGAGCTAGCAAAGCTCGCTGCTGCCACTGGTTGGCTTGAGATTCAGCTTGATTGTACAGCCACTGAATCCGCAGTTGGGCGGAAATCGCACTGCCAACAGCCTGACGCAGTTCTTTGAGAGGTTCCTGAATTTCTAAGATTAATAGTTCCCAAAGATTCATCAGTTCACTGGTAAATTCTTCGCGTTCTACAGAGGCTACCAGTGCTTCTAATAGCAACAAATTTGGTTGCATTTGCTGCGTAATTGTCTCAAATATTAACTGGGCTTCGGACATTTGCCGATCGTAATTTTTTTCTGAGACTGCACCGGATGAGTGCTTTAATATTTTTTCCGTGCTGTCTAACTCAGCTTCTGCATCTGAACTTGAAGCTACAAAGGCCTGTAATTTTTCGCGGGCGATCGAATTCAGCCTTTGTCGAAGCAAATCGCAGGCCGCCCGCTGCACTGGCCCTGTTTCGCTTTGACAAATCTGGATGACTATTTTTAAGCCAGCATCGCCGTAATTCAAGGTCTCTCTCAGGGAGGCAATTCGATGTTCGTTGACAGAACTAGACAGCCGATGTTTAACTCCTGCTAGTCCGCCGAGCACTACACCGCCCACAGGAGGTGGCAGTTGACCGCCTCTAACTGCATCGTAGGGTTTCGGTTGGTCGTGATTTTCTAACACAAGCATCTAATTTAGAAACGGGCAAGATGCCCGTTCCACAGAATAATTTATTTTTGTGGAACGGGCATCTTGCCCGTTTCTAAATATTTGTGTAAAAGGTCTATTAATTCTCAATTATTTAATCTCCAATGCGAAAATCGAAAATCGAAAATGGTATGACTCTGTGTGATTCTTGCTTCCATGCAGGCAAAACCGATCGTACTTTTTGCCTGCCCCATTGACTACTTGAGGGTATCTTTAAGTACAGTCCTCGCGGCCAAGTGATTGCGAGTAGAAGTCAAAATTTCGGTTTCGCGTTCCAATCTCGCAGCAGTATCTTGCAATTCTAAAAGAGTTTGCTGTTCTGTCGCTGCGCCGTAAAGGTAGCTGGCTACCCAGTAGGACAATTCTGTAGGCAAACTGGGAATGTCTTCGGGCAGGTCGATCGGCTGATCCATTAATTTGCTGGAAAGGCGAACTACATCTCTCAGCAGTTGTTCGACATCTTTTCCCAAAGGTCTGAGGTCTTTTTGCGGCGGTTCATCTTCCATCCATTCTACTAGACCGACTAAATAGGGTTTTTCGCGAACGGCGTCGAGGACTCGGAACCGCTGCTGTCCGAGGGTCATAATTTTCATGCGATCGTCGGGGAGGCGCTGACAGTGAATCACTTCGGCGCAACAGCCAACGGCAGAGACTTTGTTTTGGTTGGGGTCCCACATGAGTACACCGAAACGCCGATCGCCCTCCAGAATCGTATTCATCATGATTCGATAGCGAAACTCGAAGATTTGCAGTGGGAGTGGTCTACCTGGAAATAGAACCACTTCCGGCAACGGAAATAAGGGGAGTTCGCGAACTGCTACAGAGGAAGAGGATGCCATTGTCGCTCAAAAGTGACGGTACTTGCGCTTATTTTTCTTACTTTAACTGATTAAAGGCAATTCCGGGCGGGGTGAGGGGCGATCGGGGGGAAATGCGACGCGGGCGATCGAGGCTTTGGGCTGATGCGTAGAATCAGAAACCGGGTTTTTTCCCAAAATCCTGGGTTGTTACCCACAGATTAGGTAAAAAACCCGGTTTCTTTGGGCTGATGCGTATGCCTTGCATAACTTATTTAGCGCGCTGGCGGTAGCTGGATTTCGATACCCAGTTTGTTGCCAACATCGATGGCCGTATTCGCAAATTCTGTGACACCTGCGATGCCAAATCCGATCGCCGCCGCCGCCGTTACAATAGCTTTTAAACTTTTATTTAATCTGTCTTTATTCCATTGGCTTTCCGGTTTCTGAATTTCGGCTTCGACATCTTCGATATCGATAATTAGATCGCCACGAACATCTTCAGGAAACTGCACGCAGGTTGCACGCAGAGATGCGATTAATTTCAGGATTTCTGCTGTATCAGCGTTATTAATTTGAGTAAATTGATTGTTTTTAACTTCAGCGTTATCGCTGTTGATAACACCAGCAGACATCGGGCCGTTGAAGTTGTTGGTTTTGGAAGAAGTTTCAGTCATTTTTTTACCGTCGATATTGATATTAAATTGAATGCTAGAATTATCTACCAAGTCAGGTCGATCGATTCCATAAATTCGCTCTTTTTCTTCCCATTGTTGCAAATTGTCGGGGAAATCTTCCATCAAGCGGCGCACCTGAACCATTTGATAAGATTTGTCGCATTCGATTTCGTAGCGATGGTTTGCCAAACGGCGGCGCAGCGCTTCAAAATCGTAGAGGTGAGGGTCTTGGCTGCCTTTGCATTGGTGACAATTGCAGGGGATGAGTTCTTGATATTTTAGGCGATTGTCGTAAGTAGCATGAATTTTCCAGATTTCGTGGCGGATACGGTCTAAAAGAAATTCTTTCCGCTTGCCAGAAACTCGAATGCGGATTTCTCGTTGGTGGTAATTCTCGATAACTTCGGCTTTAGCGTAATTGTCGGCGAGGATGACTCCATCGCGCCAGACAATATCCCCCCTACCCTTTGGTAAACCGGATTGAGGGCGGTAGATTAACAAGTGCATTTCTACGATGAAGCGGGTAATGATGCCTTTGGGTATGAAGTCGTATTCGTAGCGCAAAATCAGGTTATCGGCGTCATCCCAGGTGTAGTTGGGCGTTTCGAGGGGGAGAAGTTGCGGGGCGATATATTGTCCGGGTTGGCAGGGGATTTCGTAACACAGTTTGAAGTGTTTCATCAAGTGCAGCAGTTCGTCGTGCAAGTCTTGGTATTCCCTGTCGCGCCAGATTTGCTTGAGGTTTTCTTGGGTGAAGTACCCGTAGTTGGCGATGACTTCTGCGTTGTCGGTGACTTCTCCATTGTCGGTGACTTTTTTGTTGCCGATGAGTTTGTAAACAGCGTTGGTTGCCAATTCGGGACGGAGCTAGTCCCTAGGTAGCAAATAAAGGTTCTACCGAACCTAGTATGTAAAACTAACTAGCAAAATGCCAATGTAAGAAGCTCCTAAGAATAAAGTTGTCAAAATTTCTCAACCCATAGCCTTTTCTTTTGATGAGCTTTAATTTGTTATTAATTCCTTCCACAACTCCTTGAGTAGTCCTCCGATCAAAATACGCAATAATTTCTCCAATCCACCTAATAATTGTCCCACAGCTTTTGGGGAAAACGGAAATTGCATCTTTTAACCAATCACTTAAACTCAATAATCCTTCTACCCAATCTTTTGGGGCTTCAAAAATTTGTCTAAACTCTTCTTTCATTTGATGCATTTTTTGTAATGTAGGAGCAACTTTTTTGAGTGATTCTAACTGCTCTTTTTCGAGGTCAGTGAGATCCTCTTCATTTTTTAGTAAGACATATTTACTTTTTTTTATTCCGGAGAGTAGTCGCTCTTTTTCCGAGTTATTTTTTAAGGCAACGGCTGCTTCCTTAATCTTTTTTCTAGCTCCATCTAATTCTTCATTTACTTGCTTCATAACATGAAATCTATCGACCACAACTTCTGCTTGTGGCATTAAAGCTTCTGAGACATTTTTATAAGGTTTCCACATATCTATACTGCAGGCTTCTATTTGGTCTAAAACCTCTTCTCCCCAGGCTTCTAGGTATTTTTGTATTTCCACTTGAGTTCGATTTTTGACCATTCCTACTATAATTTTTTTATCGATATCTACTAAAACTACACAATAATTTTTCTGTCCTTTTACTACAGCAATTTCATCAATTCCTAGCCTTTTTAATCCTGATGGTTTTTGTCTGAGCAATTCCTTTCCCCATTCTTTTAACATGGTTTCTATTTCTTGTTCGCTGACTCCATTCCTTTGAGCCACATTTTTAATATCGCTTTCTAATAATTCTGACAAAATCTTTGTTTTCAACCTCTCTGTATAGGTTCTAGTTTTTTTAACAAATTCTAAGTCTTCACTAAATTTTTTTGGGCAACCTTCACACCTCATCTGACGGCGATTTACTTGTAAATATACTTTTTGCTCTCCAAACGGCAAATCCCTCACTACATAATAATGATTTTGAGGGAGTTTATCAGTTTTCTGACCACAGTCGGGACAAATGGCTTTTTTGTTGTTATTATCTAAGTAAATCGTGATTCCTATATTTTCAATAATCTGATAACTTTTGACTGTCACTCCCTCAATATTAAGGAGTTTCGTCATTAGATGAAGTTGAGGATTGGAAGCCATAGGTATAATTTTTATCTTAATTTCTCTAAAATTTAACTTTATTATACTACAAAAAGCCCTGTAAGTCAATATATAACTGCTTTGCCCGCGCCTAATGTTTATATTTTATAGTTAATTTTTATAAAAATTATTAACTTTTTTACATAGTAGGTTCGGTAGAGCCCAAATAAATAGACAAAATGATACACTTATAGACAAATATGCGGTGTACCATTGTGTTTAAGCTCGCGCGTTTTCGCAAAAAAGCTGGGATTGTCAGTAAAAACACTCCAACGTTGGGACGTTTCAGGGAAATTGCAAGCCTTGCGCACCCTGTCAGGTCATCGGTTCTACACCGAAGACGATCTCTTGATAGCCAACGGATTGAAGCCCAGAGAAGCCAACCGAAAAACGGTCGTTTACCGCCCTTGTTTCGTCCAGTGGACAGAAGCCGGAACTCAAAAATCAGATG
>NZ_JAUBUJ010000104.1:0-31510 GCF_036705405.1 Microcoleus sp. B13-B6 | reverse complement strand
AAGTTATTAATACATTACTTGAAGTTTGACGATATTCCCATTCCTGGGGTATTCATACCTTGATTCAGCAACGCCAAACCGCTTACTCCTGAAGATTACAACCGAATGCGAGATAAAATCAAATCCCTTTCCATTCAAGAGCAGCGGTGCTTTTCCCCAGAAGAAGTCGTCGAGTTATTCGAGGGAGGATTTTTCAATGACTGAGCCGTATCGCGTCGTAGCTCTCCCTGGCGAAGGAATCGGGCCAGAAGTGGTAGACGCTTCCTTAAAAGTTCTCCTGCATTTAGCAAAACTAGAAGGGTTTTCTTTAGTTATAGACTATGCCTTAATTGGACAACCTGCCTTCAATGAATTTGGAAAATTCTTCCCCGACCAAACCGCCCAACTATGCGAAGGTGCTGATGGAATTTTATTCGGAGCCGTCACGAAAGGCGGGATTCTCGAACTTCGCCAACACTTCGACTTTTTTATCAATTTTCGCCCCGTGCGTCCCTTTGAAACTTTATTGGATAAATCCAGCCTTCAGTCGCACAAGATTCAAGGAGCCGATATATTATTTGTTCGAGAGTTAGTAAGCGGAATTTATTTTGGACCATCAGGACGAACAGAAGACGACAGTGGCTATTATGGCTTTCATACAATGAAATACTACGACTGGCAAATCCGCCGCATCGCTAAAGTAGCTCTAGGCAAAGCTAAAGAGCGCCGAGGTTTGCTTACCGTAGCCCATAAAGAAAATGCTCTGCCACAAATCCCTTGGAGCCGTTTAGTGCAGGAGGAAGCCGAACATTTCCCTGATGTTAGAGTAGAACCCATGCTAGTGGATAACTTAGCCATGCAACTCGTGCGGGAGCCTAAGCGATTTGATGTGATTCTAGCAGGAAATCTATTTGGGGATATCCTCAGCGATATCGGAGGAGCATTAGTAGGTTCCATCGGGTTATTACCCTCTGCCAGTCTGAACGAGCGCGGGTTCGGTCTTTATGAAGCCATACACGGCACAGCACCAGATATTGCCGGGAAGGGTATTGCCAATCCTCTAGGAACGATGGGGGCAGTTGTTTTAATGCTTCAGCAGTGGGGGGAAACCCATGCGGCTATCAAGCTAATTCAAGCCATCGAAAAAGTTTTAGCCCTGGGCTACCGCACGGCAGACTTAGCCCCCCAAGGTCAAGAAATCTTAGTCAACGCGGAAACTTTAACCGAGTTGATAGTCCAACAACTCGGTAGTTAACTTTGATAAACAAGCAGTAGGGAGAACTTATGACAACCGAACCGAAAGTGTTGATTTTTGGAGATGATATCAATACAGACGATATTATTCCGGCAAAACGGTGTACTACTGCCGACCCAGAGTATTTAAAGCAGTATGCTTTTGAACATCTGATTGGTGAAGGAAACCTTGTAGGCTATGAAGAAATCGAAGCCGGACGCAATTTCGGCTGCGGTTCTAGCCGAGAAAATGCACCTATTGCCATAAAAGCTGCTGGCATAAAAAAAATACGCGCCCTCTCTTTTGCCGAAATATTTTACCGAAATAGTATCAATATTGGTCTGACATTAGAAATTTACTCCCAGCCTAATAATAATCCTGTCGTCGAAGCTATTGTGAGGGCAGGCGGCTTAATTCCCTTTAACCAAAAGCGGCAGAAAGGTGAAATTTCTGTTCCCCAGAGTTCAACTTATGCTAGGGCGATGACTCTGACAGAAAAACTTTTGGCACGGGCGTCTGGCAATGCTTACGTTCAGCCGGGAGAGATGGTTTTTGCTAAAGTCGATTTAGCCATGTCTCACGATGCTGTAGCCGCACCTGTTGCTGATGTCTTTTACCAGAATTTTGGAGAAGAAGCAAAACTTTGGGATGCCACCCGCGTTGTTTTAGTAGCCGATCACTTTATTCAAGTCAACGACGTGCGAGTAGACCCTAAAGCCACTTCATTATACTCAGAAATGGTGCAGTTTGCCCGCTCGCAAGGCTGCCATTTGTTCGATATGGTTTCCCCAGGAGAAGCTGCTGGCATTTGTCACGTTCTGCTCCCAGAAAAGGGCTTCATTCATCCAGGTACAATTGTAGCCGGGACAGACTCCCACACTTGCACTTACGGAGCCTTTGGATGTTTTTCCACTGGAGTGGGAACAACGGATATGGCGAATATTTTTGCGATGGGGGATATGTGGGTGCGGGTTCCTCCTACCCTACTTTTTAGACTTGAAGGAACTTTGCCCAAATATATTGCTGCAAAAGACATCATCCTATTTATTCTGAGCAAAATTGGCTGTGACGGCGCTGCGGGAAAAGTCATGGAATTCCGAGGCAGTATTATCGACCAGATGCCAATGGAAGAACGCATGACACTCTCGAACATGGCGATTGAGTGCGGTGCAATGTGCGGGGTAATTGCTCCTGATGAAACAACTCGCCAATATCTGCAAAACTGCGGTCAAGATTTATTTGAGGACGTTGGTAGCGACTCCGAGGCATCTTATGAACAAATCTATGAGTTTGATTTGAGCGATTTAGAACCGCAGGTCGCTCGTCCCCCCAAACCAGACCAAGTAATTGGTATTAGCAAGTTAGGAGAAATTCCTATTACCAAAGCTTTTATTGGTTCTTGCACCGGGGGAAAACTTTTCGATCTCGCTCAAGCTGCCGAGGTGCTTGAAGGTCGCCGTATAGCTCCGGGTGTCAGCCTTTTTATCGTACCCGCTTCTTTTGAGGTGCGCCAAAAGGCTGAGAATCTAGGGTATATGCAAATATTTGAAGCGGCGGGAGCCACAATTCTCAAATCAGGCTGTGGCGCTTGTATTAATGCCGGACTTGGGATACTCGCTCAAGAAGAGACAGGGGTTTATGCGACCAACCGCAATTTCAAAGGGCGAAGCGGCGATCCAACGGCGAAGAACTATTTAGCTTCTCCCCGCGTGGTAGCTATTTCGGCAGTTGAGGGAAAAATTAGCGATCGCCTTAGCGATGCAAGCGAATGAGGCTCTTTAGGGTTTGATGCTATATTCAGCAGGTAAGGCATAAAAGCTTCTGTCCTTTTTGTACAGCGCTTTCGCGCCTGGGAAAAGCAGTGCAGTTTCGATGCTATTTCCCAGGGGGCGATCGCCTCTGAAAAACTGTTGAGGTTTTCACTTTCCTGCCGGTGATGAGGATGAGAGCGATCGCCAGTTATGCGATCGGCGAGGATTAATGATGCCACGGCCCTTGCCGGTTGCAATGGCTGAGTCCCCACCGCCTCATTTATCTGATATTCTCAAAAAACTATTCCATCACTAGGGCAAGATTTGGGGATACCGTTTAGGGCAACAGTTGGGGTGCGGGCCGTCAGGAGGGCGCTTGAAAAATGCACGCCGAATTCTGGAACTGGCGTTTTTAGGTCATAAGAGAAGCGATCGCAATCGGCCCCTAAATGATGAAACGTAAAGCCGCCTAAGCAAAAAAATTGCTAGAGGGGCATTTTTACAGGCGGTTTTTAAGGAGATGACAGATTACCCTATAGCTGTCTTTCCAAGGATCGAACCTCTACTTTTCGTTGCTTGAAATGGCGCACACTCGTTAAATTTCCAAGATTGTGACAGTATATAGAACCCATTTGACATCTTTTGGCGATCGCGTCCTTCTGTTGATCGTCTCACAGCAAGCGATCATCTCACAGCAGGCGATCGCCCCAAAAGCTCTTTTTTGAGGTCGGGGGTAAATGAGCAGTCGTACAGAAACTTACGCTAAGGCTGAAACTTTTACTGGATAAGCATTCTGGGAACTACTCTTTTTGTATCTTAAAAGCTTAAAGAGTTGAAAATTAAACTGTACCAATTAGAGCATAGATTTTTTGGTACAGCTTTTTTGTACGGCACAGTAAGGATTTGAGGCTTTTAAATTTCAGACAGATCAATTGGTACAGGTTTATAAGAGGCGAGCGCAGTATTCAAAACGACTAATCAATTCCTTAGCGTAAGTTTCTGTTCGACTGCTCATTTCACCCCAGGTCCTTCGGTTTAAACGAGTGCCTGGGAAGGTTTTCAAGTTGGTTGTCCCCCTTGATAGTTTTAAGGTAAAATTACCAGAAAAATACACGCTTTGCCGTCATGCCTTATTCTAGTAACCTCACGGACTCTGAATGGGAAATTCTCGAACCCTTACTGCATCAAATATTGCCCATTAAAAAGCCAACAAGGGCCCCCTAACTGGGCTAAAAGACAAATCTTGGATGGCATCTTCTATCAACTTAAAAATGGTGGCAATTGGGAAGATTTACCTAAAGATTTACCCACTTACTCAACCGTATATTGGTATTATAAACAGTGGCGAGCGCAAGGAGTGCTTGAAGAACTGATGACAGTTTTACATTCTCAAGTTCGCGAGCAGGTAAAAAAACCGAAGTGGACTACGTTGATAATTATCGACTCACTCTTCTGTGAAAAATACCTGCAATGCCAGTATTGCATCGACAGGGTATCGTTTCAGGGCGAACGCATCTAAATTTCATGTTAACAGAATCTGGTATATTGGAGAAGAATTATTGAGTAACTACAAAACATTTAATTAGGGTTTACCTGTATGAAACTCAAACCTAAAATCACGATTGCCGACCATTTTGCCGACTTAGAATATCCCAGATTTGAGCGGACGAAACATCATCAATTAATTGACATTATCACCATCTCAATTTGTGCCGTGATTTGCGGTGCTGATACATGGGTGGATATTGAAAGTTACGGGCGAGCTAAATACGAATGGTTAAAAAAACATTTAGAATTGCCGAATGGCATACCTTCACATGATACAATTGCGCGAGTATTTGCTCGGCTAAAACCGGAGCAATTTCAGAAATGTTTTTTGAGTTGGATTCAATCTATTAGTTGCTTCAATCCTGGAGAAGTAATCGCAATTGATGGCAAAAGTCTTCGCCATTCTTACTCAGGGGGAGGAGATAAAAAAGCAATTCATATGGTCAGTGCTTGGGCGACGAGTCAAAGATTAGTTTTAGGACAAGTTAAGGTTGATAAAAAGTCTAATGAAATCACAGCTATTCCGGCTTTACTCAAAGTATTAGAATTGAATGGAAGCATTGTCAGCATTGATGCTATGGGCTGTCAGAGGTCAATTGTGAAGTCAATTGTCGAACAAAAAGGAGATTATGTAATCACCTTAAAAAAGAACCAACTATCCCTGTATGCCAGAGTAGAAGAGTTGTTTAAACAAGCAATTAGACAAGGATTTTCGGGATTTACACATACAGCTCATTCGACGAAGAAAGAGAATAATCACGGTCGCTCATAAATCAGACATTACTTAATGTTAAGTGACATCAAAGAGCTGATAGATCCCGACAATCAATGGGAGAAGCTTCATAGTATAGGTCTGATAGAATCCGTGAGAATAGTGAAAGGAAAAACAACTATTGAAACTCGTTATTATATTAGTAGTTTACCAAATAAGGCTCAAAAATTTGGTGAATCAGTCCGCAGCCATTGGGGAATTGAAAATTCTTTACATTGGGTGTTAGATGTGGGTTTTCGTGAAGATGAGTGTCGGATTAGAAAAGATAATGCTCCGCAAAATTTTGCTATTCTTAGACACATCTCGCTCAATCTTTTGAATCAAGAGAAAACTTCAAAAAATGGAGCAAAAAATAAGCGACTTCGAGCCGGGTGGGATGATGACTATTTGACCAAGATTCTCGCTGTTGCAGTTAACTAAATCCTCACGAATAACTCATTACTAACTATTATACAACTTGGAAACAGTGGTTGTAATAGTTTTATTGTCTCAAAATTAGCAGAAGCGTAAAAACCACCATTAATCAGTTACTGTTTTCTTACTAAAGTCATTACAAAGCGTGTCTGTAGCTTCTTTGAATGGTGAATTTATCTCAAAATATACTCACCACTGATGAACAGTGTTCAATAAGATGCGTTCCCCCTGGGTATCGTTTTTATAAATCTACCAATGGTATTAAAAGGCATCTAGCTGTTGATACGCTTGGGTTTCCCTTCTTTACTCAGGAATGAAAATTTAATAACTTTAGCGTCTGCTAAATAGTCGGAACAGCACGATAATTCCATTTTGGTAGATATTCATCAAAAATAATTTTCATTGTTTCTTTAAATCCCTTAGCTACTTTTCGACCAGTTTCATAAATTTTATCGCTCACATTTACTACCACAGAAAGCCCGGTTTTAGTATGAGTTTTTGCCATGAGTTCTTTAACTAACTCAAGAGAAGTAAAAATTACTCCTTGACAGGCTCTGGTTACGTGAGGAAATAAACGATGTTCAATCGGATTATACTTCGATGTATAGGGAGGATAGTGTGCGATCCTAATTTCTATTCCTAGCTCGTCAACTAATTTTTGTAAATCCGATTTAAAGATATGATGATTGGAATTATTACTGCCACCGCCATCGCATTTTATTAAAATTGAATCGGCTTGAGGGTAGATAAATTTTCCGTAATTAGCCCACCATAATTTAATCGATTCACAAGCAAATTCACTCGTGTCTTTACTGATTCCCAGGTTTAAATATCCTCGGTTATATTGCAGATCATAAATTCCATGAGGTACTACTTTTCCGTCAGCCAAACTCCAAAAATCATGGTCAAATGTCGTAATAGCTTCCGTAGTATATAGACTTCCTGCTCGATATAGATTTCCAATAAATTCCTTTTTTTTCGTGTCCATACGCTCCAATTGGATTTCCCTGTAACTCATACTCTGCGGTAATTGGGGCCAGATTTTCAAATTGTTCATTACGATTTTTTGTTACTCCGGTTGTTTGTTTTTTTTGAGCTTGACGTTTCACATATCCATGTTTTTTTAACAGTTTTTTAACAACTGTTGTACTGACTATTGTTTCCTGAGCCTTCAGACCTTCAACTATTTGTTGCTGGGTAAGATTTGTCCATTTAATTTTTTCCGACATTGGATCTCCGGCTGTGTGGTTTTTTAAGACTTCTAAAAAACGCTCATTTAAATCAGATATTTCAGACTCCCTAGAGCGTCGGTACAGTATTAGAAGTTGACAAAAAAAGAGATATATGAATCTACCCCGTCAAGGAATTCAACTCTATGCCCGGTTGAATTGGGGCAACCTTAGAGATTCGAGCAATGACGTGAAGGTTATGGACAACAGCGACTCGACGTAGATCGAAAAGATTTTTCCGTTGTCCAAGATATCGAGCACGATCACCCTGCCAATGACCAATATGAGCCAGAGAGTGTTCAACTGTAGTACGTTTTCTTAAGTCTTTTCGACCAATAGCAGTGGATTGACGTGCTCGCAACTCTTGCATTAAGGCTTCATCAGGATGAATTGATACAGTTCGTCCTCTTTTACTATTCGTGCAACCAGACCTCAGAGGACAAATTGCACATTCACTCGCCGGAAAATGAACAATTTTTCCGGGTTCAAATGGGATACTTACCTGATTGGGACAGCTAATTAAATGTGTATCCCAGTCAAGAAAAAAAGAATTTTTATCAAACCGTCCAGAATTTCTGACCGGCCACGCCTTGCAAAATATCTGTAATTTATCATCCCGTTGTGTCACCCAATGACTGGATAAATAAGCCCGATCAATATGTAACTCAGCTAGGTGAATATTTTGAAATTTTAAGTCACGTTCTAGGTCAACTGTAGCAGTGGCTTCCGGAGTATTTGCGCGAGTCAACGCCACCGCGCAAACTACACCACTCTCTAAATCTTTGAGGATGTGGCGTTTATATCCATCTATTTTCTTAGACTTGCTTTTTCGTCCATGTCGCATATCTGGGTCTTCAATAGAAATGCGACGGTATGCGGCTACTCCTTTGCTTAAACTTGGAACTCCTTGAGAGTCAAAAGTTACATTTTGCGATTCAATCACTCGGGCCACATCCAGAGTCTCTTTGGCGACTTCAAACTCATTACAACCAGACTGGCTTTGCATCCATTCTTCCACAGAACATAAGCTGTTTAGAATCATTAAGAGTGCATTTTGACGCTCTGAAGGGTCATCCCAGTTTAAGTCTAAGGCTGTTTTTAAGCTGGAACTATTGAGAATTGGCGCACCAGCTAACTCGGCAATTTCTGCTGGCTCCCGCCCCTGTCCAGCAGCTATCACACTCACTGCTTTACGCTCATCATGACCCAATAGATTATATGTATCTTCGACTTTACCAGCTCCCCATAACGGGGAAGAATCTAAAGCCGCTTTGAGTTGAGATGAGCCAAACCCACCATGAGTGCTTGGCAATTTCTACGGTGCGGTCAATTAAACGTTGGTCTAATTCTTTTTTAATTAATCGATTTCTGAATCTAATTAAAGTCGGTTTGCTGAAAGGGGGATTTTCACAATTAAGGCAATCGAGAACTAACTGCCACCGTTGAGCCACGATTCATTTCTTCAATCACTTCATCATCAGAAATCCCTAGATAGGCTTGCAGAATAATTGCGCTTGGCAATTTGTGCCGGAGGAACTGGGCTATTACCCACGGTGCTGTCTTTAAAGATGGTAGCGAGTTCTTCTTGGAACTCATCATTAAAGATGAATAAACGGTTAAGTCGCAGAAAGGTGAATAGCTTGGCTCGTTTAATGCGTTTGATAATCAACGCTTCATGGTCTGATAGTTCAATTGGAGGATGCCATAAGGGAGGACGCATAGGGTTTTTTCTTTCTTCCTGATGGTGAGAATTTAACAGGCTCCTCAATTGACATATCATATCTGCCCGGTTTTGTCAATGTCTAATACTGTACCGACGCCCTAGTTTTTCTGCCTCCTCCACGTCGGCGAATTCTCTGTTGATTACAAGTAGTGTCTGATTCACTTTTTAACTCCTTAATTCCCTTGGCTATTGTATTCCTGTCTACTCCCAAAACTCGGGCTATGTAAATAATTCCACCATGACCAAGTTTTACGGCTTCTATCGCTGCATATTTTCTTTGGTCTTTTTCAGATAAAGACTGATGATGTTTTCGCATTAAATCAGTAATTTCGTCTGAGTAACACATAAATTAAGTGAGTAAGAAATGATTCACATCAAAAAATCATGGGCGACATAATCAGAACCAAGTAGGTATAATATTTGACATCTCTACCGCAACATAAACCTATTCATATTCACTCATTTATTTATTATACATCGCTGATGTTATTAAATTTTCATTCCTCACTGCACCAAAGCCAATTTATCAGATGATGCAGGTTTGATTGAGATGTTGAGTAAAAATATCGATTATTTCAAATCTAAATCGGTTAATATTCCCCAAATTACGATCTTGCTAGACAACGGATATCATCCTGAACATCTGACTATTGAATTACAGAAGATTTATCCACAGATTATGACGAAAATTAAGTTTGAACTTTTAAAAAACCCCTCAATAAAAGAAAAGGAAACACAGGGAAAATCGGAATTCATTCCGCTGAAGACAAGGTGGATAATTGAACGGTCAAATTATTGGATAGAAAGATGCAAAATCCTCGTTAAAAATTTTGAGATAACTTTAGGTAATGCAACTGCCAAGATAAATCTTTGTTTTATTAGGCTAATGGTTAAAAGGCTGGCAGCCTCAAAGATGTCAAATGGGTTCTATAAGGCTTATTTAGCAAGCTCTGCCAGCAGAAAAATTGCTTGCTCATACAAAAGCTTTTCTACCTGATGTACCTCAACTCCTTGCCCAATTTCTTGCAACAAAGTAATAGTTAGTTCTCCGCCCAAATGTTCCCGAAACTCAGTTAACCCTCGGAAAAGACATTGGGGATGGTCTGGTTTTTCTAATCCCTCTGCCAATGTCGGTATATACAAACTAAACCCTAATGCCTGCAATAGATTCAGCACTCGCTGCCATTCTAACTGTGAAAGCAACCCTGCCAGGTAAGAATAGGTAGTATCTAGAGCTATCCCTATAGCCACAGCTTCGCCATGCCGTAGAGCGTAATTCGTTAACTGTTCCAATTTGTGTGCCGCCCAGTGACCAAAATCCAAAGGTCGAGAGGAACTCATTTCAAATGGATCGCCGTGATTGGCAATATGTTCCAAATGTAACTGAGCGCAACGGTAGATTAGCTGCTGCATAGCATCCATATTGCGATCGGCTAGTGCTGGAGCCTGTGTCTCAATAAAATGAAAAAAATCTGCATCCTCGATCGCGGCTACCTTAACAGCTTCAGCAATACCCGAACGCCAATCGCGATCGCTCAAAGTCGTCAGGAAAGTAAAGTCATTCAGTACAGCAGAAGGAGGCGTAAAAGTACCCAAAAAATTCTTTTTCCCAAACGCATTAACCCCATTCTTAACTCCCACACCCGAATCATTTTGCGCCAACACTGTCGTCGGTACCCTAATTAATCTCACCCCTCGGTGAGCCGTTGCTGCTGCGTATCCTGCCATATCCAGTACAGCTCCACCGCCAATCGCCAGCACATAAGAGTGGCGACACAACCCAACATTATGAATTACCCTGTGAAGTTCCTCGACTAACCTGGGATCGTTCTTAGCTGCTTCTCCACCTGGTATTACGATCGGCTCCACCGCCAGCGTCATGACATCTTTATACTCGTAGGTATAGGCGGCTAATTGCTCTAGTAACTGAGGATGGTGCGACAAGAATCCGGCATCCACCACAGCTACTACTTGCTTGGGGCTTTTTTCTCCATCAGCGGCGATCGCTTGCGCGAGTATGGGATTGGACAACTGGAACAACCCATGAGTAAAGTGGACTGCATAGGTGAAAGTAACACGAACACATTGATGGAAAGATTGAAACAGCGAGTGCTTTGACTCTTTAGGCTGAATGCTAAAAATTGTCATAACTTACCCTCTTCAAGTCACAGCAAACAGTTGTGCTAACCATCCAGAAATAGGCAGCAGGAGCAAAACTAACAATCCATAAAACCAACCTGCAAAACCAGCCGCCACCGTTGCATCTAACACAATCAAAGAGAGTACACCAATTTTGACCGCCGCTCTAATTAAGTCTGGTGTAGGTGATCGAGCCGCTTTCACAAAAGACGGTAATACCCTTCCAGCTAATAACGCAGCGAACGGCAATGCTATTAGAACTCGATAATTTGGCAAAAGTCCCAAGGCTAAAACACCACTAATCACTCC
Source organism: Microcoleus sp. B13-B6 (assembly GCF_036705405.1). Taxonomy (NCBI): domain Bacteria; kingdom Bacillati; phylum Cyanobacteriota; class Cyanophyceae; order Oscillatoriales; family Microcoleaceae; genus Microcoleus; species Microcoleus sp. B13-B6. The sequence continues at coordinate 20,412 of NZ_JAUBUJ010000104.1, read as the reverse complement.
CACAATAAACAGGATAGCGATCGCTATGGTACTCTTCTTTCCCCCATGAACTTCACCCTGGCTAATCGCTGTAATTGCTGCAATATAAGCAATAGGAATTAAAGCCAAAAACCACCGCTCTCCTACCATTATGGGAACTGCACTTACACCAAGCAATAGATTGCCGCCACGACAACAACCCATATTGATTGGACCTAGCATGGGGTGGTGTTTCCCAAACGCATCATAGATCAAAGCAGCTAGGGCGACGATCGCAGCCAGGATAAAACTTAACAAAGTGACTTGAAAAGCTGCTATCACCCCCATCAGTAACAGGAAACTCCCCAGCCAAATAGCACCAGTACGGTCGGCTCGTCCACTAGGAATTGGGCGTTCTGGTCGCTCTTGTGCATCTATTTCAGTGTCGAATACATCATTGAAAACGATACCGCCTCCATAAAGTCCTGTTGTAGACACCAGCAGCCAGACAAGTGGCACTAAACTGGTAGGTGTTATCTGCTGAGTTGCGTGCAAGCCATACTCGCTCAGACGAAAACCAGAAGCAGCATAACCAGCCAAAATATCAGCCCAAGCCGTGATAATATTAGCAGGCCGCATCAGTTGTAGATAAGCCCAGAAAGTTTGGGATTTTAAACTCGTTGCCTTCACTTGTGCATCAGGAATTAATTTTTCGCTGTTCATATTTTTTTAAAGAATAAAGCCTTATCCAACCGATAACTTGTTTGAGTTTTATTAAAAACTACTTCTGTGAATTACTTCTGTACAGTGAAAGGCAAACTGGTAGCTATTGTCTTTTGAAAAGCTGGACGCTCTCCCAAACGATTAACGTAACTCAATACATGTGGATAATTGTCAAAGTTAAGCATAGACAGATGCTTTATAGATTTGACAACTTCCTCGCAATAATAAAAGCTCGCGTAAGAATACCGCCATAAAGTTTCAGCATAAGTGGGTTACTCAATAATTAACGATTCACGGTCAGCTTCAAAATTTGGTTGTTGTCCCCGCAGTACAGAATTTCCGTCGAACAACTGCCGTCGATCGACAGGAGGCGGATTGAGCCAATCATCTTCTAGCATCTGACCGCTTTGACTGTATGCTTTTAAAGCATTATCATAACAAACAGCCCGCACCGACGCTTCTGGAATTCCCCTTTCTAGCATTAACTGCGCTGTCTTCGGTACAGCTAAAGGATCGCTAATTCCCCAATCGGCAGCGCTGTCTACGATAATGCGATCGCAACCGTACTGACGCACAATCTCCACCATCCGCGCATTTCCCATCTTCGTCTGCGGGTAAATGGAGAAGGCTGCCCAGAAACCGCGATCTAAGGTCTCTCTAACCGTTTCCTCATTGACATGATCGACAATCACTCGCGATGGATCTAATCCATGCTCCAGACAGACATCCATGCTACGAGTTGTGCCTTCTTTCTTATTGCGGTGGGGAGTATGTATTAACACCAGCATATCCAGTTCTTTCGCAAGTTCTAGTTGTTGGCGGAAGTACTTGTCTTCTGCTGCCGTCATTGCGTCGTAGCCAATTTCACCAATGGCAACAACTCCCTCTTTACAAAGGTACAGAGGCAACAGTTCCATTACTTGTTCTGCTAGTGCCTCATTATTGGCTTCTTTCGGGTTCAAGGAAATCGTGCAGTAATGACGGATGCCAAACTGACCAGCGCGGAAACGCTCCCACCCGATCAAACTATTGAAATAGTCCTTAAATGTCCCCGAGCTAGTACGCGGTTGTCCCACCCAAAAGGAGGGTTCGATCGCAGCGACAACCCCATATTGCTGCATTACTAGGTAATCGTAGGTTGTGCGGGATGTCATGTGAATGTGCGGATCGATCCACATCATCTGATTTACAAGCATAGTTACATCTTAAAATTTATCTTGGTGATGGGAATTTACGGGCAGGTTGCTTAACCGATGTTGGCTGAAGAGCCGTTGGGAGCAAAAATTAGCAGTTAGTTAATGACCTCCAAGTTAAATCTCCTTGCTCAATTAAGGAGCGCAAATCTGGGCGACGAGCTAGTAGAGCTTGAGCTTGTGGTAACGTAGATTGAGAACAAGCTAACGCGGCTGCTTCTTGTTGCACGACATCGGGCTGATTCAGTACCTTTTCTAGAGTGGCAACGATCACACCATCGGCAAACGCTCCCACGAGTCGCCAAAGTTCGGGATTCACAGGACGTTTCGCTGCCCAACGTTCGCGAGCATAGTCTATCAACATGCGGGCAAGTTCTAGATTAGCTCGGCGATCGATCCCCCAAATCTGATGCAATGGACTGCCCACAAACACAGCTTTCAGAATCATCTGATTCCAGGCGGGGGTGCCGAAATAATCGGCAGGGTAAGGATTGTGCAATGCTACGGCATTGAATACCGCAGTCATATTGCTGCGAATTCCCTCATCCGCTCGCTCCAGGTGCAGTTCTGGATAGGGTAAGAGTGGCAAACTTTGATAAAGAGTGACTAACTCGCCGACATCAGCCGTTGTGAAGAGTTGTTCGAGCGATCGCATATAGGTAGTGACATTATTATGGGGAAGTGCTAGGAGCAATAGCGTGCGACCCACCCGATCTATGCTCCAATGACTAGGAGACCAGCCAGGGCGAATCTCCTCAGCAGCTTGCAAGTCCTCTGCTGTTAGCACTAAGTCTTTTTTTCCTATATAGCGAGGCACAGCACTGAAGGTAGTGAAGAATACTCGTTCGGTAGCCCCTTGGGAAATCTGCTGCCGCTTTTCTTCTAACCAGGTGAAAGCTTCCTCGGCAATATGTCGTGAAAGCCAACAACGCAGTAAGTTGGTGATGTTGTTTGGGGCACTAGGAGTTGAAAGAAACATAACACTTTGTATCGTTAGTTAAAACCGCGATCGGCAAAGAAGGCAAATTTCAGGGAGTAGGAGCGGCGATCAGCAATCGGTTTACCAGTTATTCATTTTTGCTTTTACCTGATTATTTGCATTCGGATAAATCCTATCATTCTCCGCTCATATCAAAAAAAATATGTTACATATTTTTATGATTCTTCTTTTTTAGACTTTTTTGTGGGGCAGTCGCTAGCACAAGCCTATAATTTCCAGGACTTACGCACCGAAAGCCTGAAACCTAGATCCCCCCTAGCCCCCCTTAAAAAGGGGGGAACAGTCAAAGTCCTCCTTTTTAAGGGGGATTTAGGGGGATCTCTGCGTAAGTCCTGATTTCTTAAGTATTTTTTAATTTCTCAAGGATGGTTATTGTGTTAAGTTGATTACCCAATAGTGCCATAGACTTCCGTCGGCGCTTGGAAAAAAGGTCTTTTACCCAAAAAATTCACAAAGAGAGTTTTTTATGCTAATGAGTTAGCATAATACTGCTAAACCTACGGGCGGGAAAAGAGGTATGCTTTAGTTTTTTCTTCTTTTTTTTTATTCATACCCAAAGTAGGAAGTGCATTTTGATAATGGATTAGCCTCCCTTTGTTAATGGTTTTGCTATTTCCCCAATGGGGAAAGATTTCGTCCAAAAACGTAAGAAAAGGATTAGTGATGAGTTATCTCAATAACCTACGGCTAGTGTTTGCAGGCGAATTCCAAGCCGATGTCTCCACAGTAAATAACGACGTTCGCCACTTTGACGATGCAACTTTTGAAGAGCGCTTTCAAGAGTTTCAAGACCGCAAGGTAATGAATGGTTGGTGGAACCCTGTTGGTTCCGGCGCATTCCGCCTCATCAACTGTAAAGTTACAGCGGTTTACTACTCCGATGGCACTAGATCTACAACCGATCCGATAGTTGGTCTATTCATCAGCGGCTCTAACAACCGAGTAGGTGGCAAAATAGTAGACCTTGACCCCCAATGGCAGCAAGCATCCGCACTTTGGGGGTTAAGAGTGCGGCTTAGCGCAAGCGGCGATAATTCCCCCAATTTATTTAGTGGTGCTTTTGAGCCAGCCCCCTTCCGAGACCTTTGGTTCAGCCGCCAAGAAAGAGGTGGAGGAGATGGTGCCGCCTCTGCTCTTTTCCAGTCAGTACTGACTAGTATCGATTGGAGTGACGACTTGCTTAATTCTCGCTTTCTCCAAGAGCTGCAAGCAGCAACCGCCGAAGAATTGCTATCAATGCGAATTAGCACTTTCAGCTTCAATGGGAATGTCAACTCAGATACTTTTACTCTGGGTACAGTAGTTGGAGCTATTGGCCCCTATCTTGCTGGCGAACCCCACTCTTTCATTCTGGGGCGGCGCATGTATCAGACGGTAGATCCCAACACCTTATCTCCGCCCGCGAATAGTTTGTATTTCTTTGATTGCAGCGTAGACGAAACAACGAGTTCGGTATTTGCTGATTTGAGCAATACTCTACCGCTAGATAAGTATGGCAATCCTGTGAATCTAGGCAACCTGCAACTAGCAGTGCTCGCCAGCGAAAATATTCAATTATCTCAGCAAGTAACCAAAAACCAAGATTTTACACCTCTAGGCGGCTATATTCCCTATACCGATACCGATTGGCTGACTCAAACCTCTGGAATTTGGGCGGTCGCTCTATCCACAGACGAATTATCGTTAGTTAGTCAGCGACCGCTCGCGATTATTCAAATGAGCGATGACAACACTGGAGTAGTAGCTATCCGCGAAACCTTAAACGGTTGGTTAATTCGGGCTGAGAACTTTATCCATCGCGTTGAGCCAGGAGAAACATTTAACGCCACTTTGTTTGCTGCTTGCTACGGCAAACCCTTTGCCAACGCTACAGTGCTTTTCTCCCTCCGACCCCCAATGTCAGGACAAGGAGGCGGACCCGATGACGATCCCGACCCTCCTAAAGCCCCTATTCCTGACATCAATATACCTGCTGAAGCAGTTTCCTTTGAACCAACAGCAACAACCAATGCGGCGGGTCAAGTGGAGTTGTCTGTATCTACCACTAATCCTAATAATCCTCGCGGCTATCTTGACGGTCAAGTTTACTTGATCCAGTATCAGCTAGAACATCAAGCTGATGGACAACAACAGACGTGGGACTATATCATTTTTCTTCTCCACGACGAGTATCAGGTTCCAGAACAGCCATCTTGGTGCGAACACATTCAGCCAATTCTTCAGCAATATAGCAATCTCTACCCAATTATGAGTAAGAGATTAGTCAATCTGAGCAACTATGAGTCAGTGAAGGAACATCGCGCCATTCTCGAACTGGCTTTCTCGCTGGACATGGGCGATCCCAATTATATGCCTGTAACTCGCGACCTTTCTCGTCCTAAACAAGAGACTATTCTCAAATGGTTGCGACAGAAAGCAGCCGATGGCTCTTATGTACTGTTCTATGGCGAAGAAAAGCCTGAAACCAGAACAGCACAAGTGCCAGAAGTCATCAAATCAAGGCAACCGAAAGATGCGGCAACTGAGGTACCAACAGAGCCAATTGGTGCCAAAACTCAATTTGCTAAAAACTTCAGCGCAGCGCTGAAAGCTATTGAAGATCGCGCCTAATTTAGCCTAACTATACCTGAAGGAGATGCCCATGCTGAAAATTAGGACTGAAATCTTAGAAAGAATTTTCCAAGCTTCCCAGCCTAGCGATCTGTTCTCTTACCTCCAGTCAGCTATCAAACTAGAACACTCCACCATTCCACCCTACCTCACTGCCTTATATTCCATCAAGTTAGACTCGAATCAACAGGCATATAATATTATCCTCTCGGTGGTGCGAGAAGAAATGCTGCACATGACCATTGCAGCTAACGTCCTCAATGCCATAGGGGGTAATCCCGTCATCAATCAACCTGATTTTATTCCTAGTTACCCTGGTTCTTTGCCGATGAATATTGGCGATTTGACCGTCAATTTGGCTCCTCTGTCCAAAGAGGTGTTGTTTGATACCTTCATGAAGATTGAAGAACCGGAAAATCCAATTGGTTTTCCGGTTCAAGCCCTATTTATAGAAGAAGCGCCATCATTTGCTACTATCGGTCAGTTCTACCAGGCAATTATTGATAAGCTGGAAGAATTAGGACCAAAGTGTATTGTTGGCGATCCCTGTTTGCAGGTTGTTAATGAGCAGTGGTTTCCGTCGGATGAGCTATTTCCCATCCTTACTCTGGATGATGCTATCAAGGGATTAAGACTGATAGTTCAGCAAGGCGAAGGTACGAGCCAAAGCCCCTTAGATCCAGAAGGAGATTACGCTCATTATTACCGTTTTGCTGAGATCTATTACGGTCGCCGCCTGCGTCCAGACCAAAAAGTTACCGAGGGGTATTCCTACAGTGGCGACCCCATACCTCTAGACCAAGATAGCATCTGGGATTTAGTAGAAAACTCTAAAGCCAGTATGTATGCAGAAGGTACTATGGCACGCTACCTAGTGGATCAGTTCAATTACTCCTATACCAGTCTACTCAACAGTCTGCATCAAACTTTTAATGGGCAACCGCAGTACCTCAATACTGCTATGGGGGTGATGTTTGACCTGAAATTGCAAGCGCAGAAGATGGCAGAGAGACAAATAACATCTGACGACTTGAGGGAGGGTGTTTCTCAAGAGGGCAAGGTGGGTAAGGAGCTTGCCCCATCATTCGAGTATGCATCGGTCAATGATTAGTTTAGTCGGAACTTCCCCCGCTACGCGGGCAGGGCAAACGCATCTAAATTGCCGGGAGAATAGTAGTAGTGTTTTGAGGAATAGCCACCGCTATCGGCAGTCAAATCTCTTTTCAATAAACTACAGCTATCGATAATAGTCGCAACAAGCACGGTAAAATTCCCGCTTGTTGACATGATGCGTTTGCCCTGGCTACGCGGGGGAAGCCTAACTTAAAACCATTACTGAGTAAGACTTTCCAGGTTTGGGTAAGTCTCCTTACACATCATTCGAGTACGCATTGACAGATTAACCCTATCAACTAATAAAATTACACCAAAAGAACGAAGTTATTAAAGACCCCAACATTGAACTTATGTTGCCCATAAATCAAGATACAAGCAACAAGCAAATGCGTCACTAAGGGCATTGCCGTGCCAATTTTGGAAAATTGTACGCTAAGAATCAGTAAGTTAGGAAGGAGAAAAAAATGACAAGTGAAGAGACTAAGCAGGCGATCGAGCAGTTGAAGCAGTTTGCCAAAAATTGGAACGAGTTGTACGCAGAGGAAAAGTTTGAGGAGATGAAATATCTGGCGACAGAGGATGTGGGAATTGCCAACGCACAAGACTCGACCCAGCCATCTGGGCTTATCTACGGGCGTCAAGCCTATTATGATGGAATTTATAATACATACTACGGATCTAGTGGAAAAGAAAAAAACCTCCTCGTTATGAAATACGAAGATTGGGAATACATCCCTTTGGGCGACGACAACACTTTTTATACGATTGGTCGATATACCCTCCAGCAAAACGTGGTCGGCGTTAACTGTTGGCTTCTTCGTCGCAACTCTTTCGCCGACCCTTGGCGAATCTTTCGTGTCATTAACAACTAGCCCTCTTTCAAGGAACACTTGACGTAAAGCTTATGTAGAAAGGGTTTGATAAAATGAAGCTTCCTCCTTATTTTGGGATTTGGGGACAAGTTGAAGACCAAAAGCTTGCGCTTTCTCCTGGAGATTTTTGAGGATCAGATCCTGGTATTTTTGATCATAGTAGTCCCTATCAGGATCGGAATATCGTCCAGCAGTTGTCCCAATTTGGCAGAACAAAGGAAATCGATCCAGAAAACTTAATTTTTGTCGAAAAAATGTTGTCTATTATTGGTTAAACCAAGAGGTATAATGCACAATTTCAGTTGGCTTTTATTGATGGCAAAGCGAGTCATACTTTCCTTAGTAGCTTGCTTTTTAATTGCGATAGTCTTTCTAGGTAGTGGTGATGCTGGTGCTTCTGGATTACCCACAACTTCTTATAACGATAGTGGCTCGGACACATACCCCACTCGAACTGTACATAATGAGGAGTGCGAAGACCCAGAAGGTTGTCTGTCACCACGAAAGGAAACTGAGCCAAGCGATCCAAAATTCCCACAGTGGTGGACAAGTGACTGGACAATGTATCGAGTATTTCAGAATTACCAAGACGACAAGCTTTACCCTCCCTACACCTCACCTCCTGAGAATTTGACCCCCAGTAATTATGAAGTTTCGTATGGTACAACGTACTATGACTCCACCTATATTCCTCAAGATAAGGATGGGACTGGGGCAATGGAGGAATATTATAAAGAGCGATGTTTGCCTATCTTCCCACGTGGCAATAAATATACCTGTGCCTTTGTATCTTTGGGGAATAAAGCTTATTTCCTGAACTATGGTCAAAACCCAGCTCAAAAGCCAAGAATTTGCTTGTTTTCATCTCATAACCATCCTCCGCGCACCGATTTCATCAAGCATTTGCCTTACAATGCACAACAGAGCAAACATGTCGGTAATTCTCTACAAGCATATTCCATACTTGTTCCACCTCCTCGAAAAGAAGACCCATCAATTCTATTTGGATATGCTTTCTATAAAAACTATACTCCAGACAGTTTTAACAAGACTGCTGAACCTTATCGCCATCCTCAATCTTTCTACTTTTCTGGCGATTCTGATTCTGCAAAGGCCCCATTGGTAAGTCAGAACTATACCAATTTTCGCATGGAAAAGCCAGATTCAACGATTTGGAGTGAAGTTGCCACCCTAGTAAAAGAAACGCCTAAAATAAATAATTGCTGCTTGTTTAACTCGGGGTGTCAAGACTGATATACTCAGGCTAAACGCTGCTAGTTAGGAAAGGTTAGCATAATTATCTAGCATTCTCTTCTACTAAACTTCTCTCAACTACCCAGTTTCTAGGCAGGATTATTTAAATTCTGCCTTTGTTCACTTAGTAAGCTACAGGATTCTGATGGTGGGAAGCTCAAATTCTTCGTTTGAGGCTGGCTTTCAACTTATCAACAATCGTTTTGTGTAAGCGATCGCTTAATGCCCACAACAAACCTGCTATCAACAGGGCCATCCCAAAGGTTAACCACACATTATCAAAATTGGCAGCCGTAGCCCCAGTAAACGCATAAAGAAAAGCAGCAGGTAATGACCCAAGAATAGTAGCTAGTACCATATTTTTCCATCCCATTGTAGATGTGCCTGCGACGATCGCAGTCGTTTCTGCCAGTAAGGGCACCGGGCGTGTCACAATAATCGCTAAATTACCCCATTTTTCCAACAGCCGATCGGCTTGCAAAAGTTCCTCTGGTGGTACAAGTCTCGCCAACAAAGAACCTCCCCGTTTACCGATGAAAAATCCAAGTAGCCCTGCCCCCAAACTGCCTACCAGCGACAAAAGCGTGCCTAATATAACCCCAAAAACTGCACCATTAGCGATCATGATCAAACTAGAAGGAACTGGCAGGAAGACATCTGCTATCAATAGGGTAATTCCGACTGAGGCTGCACCGACACTTGGGGCCTGCATTAAGTAGCGCGGATCGGTGAAAATAGAGATATTCAGTTGCTCGACAATCAGGAAAAGTATTAAGAAAAATAACAGCAGCAAGCCGATAAAAGTCCAGTATTTTTTCATAACAATTTTGTCAGATTCATGCAGAAAACTGTTGTTCTAAATGTCGTGGGATTGACACCCAGTATACTTGGAAAATACACGCCCCACCTTTCAAATTGGGCATTGAGCGGGCAAATGCTGGCGATCGAGCCAATCTTACCCGCCGTTACCTCCACCGTTCAGTCAACCTATCTCACTGGCAAATATCCCAACCAACACGGCATTGTTGCTAATGGTTGGTACTTCCGTGACGAGTGTGAAGTAAAATTTTGGCGGCAGTCCAATAAACTGGTTCAGGCTCCTAAAATTTGGGACATTGCCCGTTCGGTCAATCCGTCCTTTACCTGTGCCAACCTGTTTTGGTGGTATAATATGCACTCATCGGCGGACTACGAGGTTACTCCCTGCCCCATGTATCCGGCTGACGGTAGGAAAATTCCCGATATCAATACTAAACCTGCTTCCTTGCGATCGCAACTCCAGTCGGAGCTAGGTCAGTTTCCTCTATTCAACTTTTGGGGTCCGAATGCGTCTATTGCTTCAAGTCAATGGATTGCCAATGCTGCCAAATCGATTGAGGAACGCTACAGTCCGACACTGACACTGATTTATTTACCTCACCTAGATTATTGCCTCCAGCGATTTGGGCCTCAACAACACCAGATAGCAAGGGATCTGCAAGAAATTGATACTGTCTGCGGCGATCTAATTGAATATTACGAAGCACGAGATGCCCAAATTATAATCTTATCGGAATATGGCATTACTGAAGTTTCCCAACCCGTTCACATCAACCGGATACTGCGGGAAAATGGCTTAATTGCTGTACGCGAGGAGTTAGGACGAGAACTGCTTGATGCTGGAGCGAGTATTGCATTCGCCGTTGCCGATCATCAGATTGCTCACGTTTATGTTAACGATCCAGAATATACGTCCAAAGTTCGCGCTCTATTAGAAGCAATCGAGGGTGTAGCCGTGGTATTGGATAAAGTAGGAAAACAAGCGTACCATCTCGATCATCCCAGATCGGGTGAGTTGGTGGCGATCGCTCAACCTAATGCTTGGTTTACATATTACTACTGGCAAAGCGACAAACGCGCCCCCGATTTTGCGACTACTGTGGATATCCACCGTAAACCCGGTTTCGATCCGGTAGAACTCTTCCTCGACCCACATCTAAAATTTCCTAAGCTTAAGGTTGGCTTAACGCTATTAAAAAAACACCTTGGGTTTCGTCACTTAATGGATGTAATTCCCCTAGATGCCACCCTTGTCAAAGGTTCTCACGGTCATATTACCACTTCAGTCGATTCTAGTCCACTATTTATTACAAAACAGACACATTTGATCGAAATGAAAAGTATTAGTGCTACTGATGTTTATAAGCTCATCCTTGAGAAGTGTGAAATTAGCGAACGATGAAAATTAGCACAAATGGCGACTTCCACTTAACTTATTGCACTAATATTCACCCAGGGGAAAGTTGGGGAGAAGTGCTTGCCAACTTGAAGCAGTATCTTCCAGTCCTTAAAGCACGGCTTTCGCCAAACTATTTTTTTGGAATTGGACTGCGGCTAGCTGACCTAGCTGCACGAGAATTGTTAGAAGCAGACAATCTGACGCAGTTCCAGGTGTGGCTGAATCAACAGGGCTTGTATGTCTTTACTCTAAATGGTTTTCCTTACGGGGGATTTCATCGGCAGGTGGTCAAAGACCAAGTTTATGCCCCAGACTGGTCAAAACCGGAACGTTTAGATTATACATTGCGCTTAGCAAAAATTTTAGCAGTCCTGTTACCAGAAGGTATGGATGGTGGTATTTCTACTGTCCCCTTGTCTTACAAACCCTGGTGGAAAAATAACCAAGAAGCTTGTGAATTAATTTTTAAGAGTAGTAGTTGCAACCTGGCAGTCGTAGCGGCTCAAATGCTACGCATTCGCGAAGAAACGGGAAAACTGCTGCACGTTGATTTGGAACCAGAACCGGATGGATTGATTGAAAATACGGCTGAAGTTATTAATTTTTTTAACCAATGGTTATTGCCTGTTGGAGGCGCTTATTTATCGGAACTTCGGCATATTTCTCAAGAGTCCGCTGAGTTTGTGTTACGAGAACATATACGCTTGTGTTATGATACTTGCCATTTTGCTGTGGAATATGAAGAACCAGAATCAGTTTTTGCTCGGTTGCAAGCAGCAGGAATTCAAATTGGGAAAGTTCAGTTGAGTGCAGCTTTGCAAGTGAAATTGCCCGATAAGGCACAAGGACAGCAAGCTGTGGTAGAGCGATTGCGTCCCTTTGCAGAGTCTACCTATCTGCACCAAGTAATTGAGCGTTGGCGTGATGGCACTTTGCATCACTATCTCGACTTAGCGACAGCATTACCAGGTTTTGAAGAGTCTAAGGCGCAAGAATGGCGTATTCACTTTCACGTTCCCATCTTTATTCGGGATTACCAAATTTTCCAATCTACTCAAGAAGATATTATCGCTGTTTTAAAGTTGTTGCAGAAAAACCATGCTTGCAAACATTTGGAAATTGAAACTTATACCTGGGAGGTTTTGCCGCCTCAGATGAAGATGGATTTGTTGCTATGTATTCAGCGCGAGTATGAGTGGGTATTAGGGGCACTGAAAGGGGTATAGCCGAGATAGGCATCACCGTGCCCAAACGAGAAAATTGTACGAATCGGCAAGAAGAGCAACAGCGAAGGTTAGTAAAATGGATGAACACGCCCTTGAAATTAGCTGCTTTGGGTTTACCGGGTATCATCCTGGTGGTGACGATGGCTACGACAGGTTTTACAGGAGCGGCTGCAATCACAGCAGCTTTAGCATTTCGCTGAAAAGATTGTCCTCTCTCCTCACTTTCCCAACCACACTCAACTGCAAAAGGAAAATGGTACGTTACAATAAGTAAGTCGATACATTACAGATAACGCTTTCGCGAGTTTTATACCGCAACGTCTTTAAAAGCAGCACCTTTCAAAATATAGAGACGATATGACATTTGCAGGTGGGGTGGCAGACAAACTGGGCAATCGCTACGAAGGTCGGTGGACTGTGCATTGCATGATTGATGTGATGGAGGAGAAAGCCGATTCTATTAGTTTAGAACCACCAGGTATAGATGGCATAGAGTTCTTCCTGCGTCGAAAGAGTAAATTGGAGTATCACCAAGTTAAGCGACAAAGAAGTGGGCGTGGGCGCTGGACACTAAGTTCTTTGGAAGATGAACAAGTTAAAGTCCTATCAAATTTTTGGAGCAGTCTTAGTATTGGAGTTTAGACTAAGCAGACCTGAAAGCGCGATCGAGTCTCCAGTTATGAACATCAATTTTGGACGGCAACGGTCGCTGGCAAACAAGCTATGAAGCCTAACCAATGGATAAATGCCAGCGACCGTTGACGTTCTCTTTGAAGGCGAACTGGAGCGGATGATGTTGATGCTCCTGTCGGAGAGTTAAGATTAAAAAGAACGCTGGCAATCGCCCGCTAACAACAGTACAATCGCCCGCTCACAACAGTACAATCGCCCGCTCACAACAGTACGATCGCGCCCCGGTTCTCCTTCTGTGATACGCCAAGCGTCAAAAATACCGGGTCAACTCATGTTTGAATTGACCCGGATGGCGGAAGATGGGAAAGTATCACCAACCCCGATCGACCGCTATGAATGTTGTCACGATGGTTGCAACAGTTTCGTCAAGCCATCTACAAAAATTTATGTAAAGCACAGGATGCTACCTTTGAATTAATGGATGCACTCTTGCTCACCAGAAAAGCTCAAAGCTTGGCCGATTTATCATTGTCCTGTGTCTTTCGCCGGCAGTGGCCGAGTGTCTACGAAGCACTACAAGATACCCGGCCGGATCGAGAGCAATTAATGAAACTTTACATCACACAAATTAAGCCGTCGGAACCGATTGTCTTAGCAGGCGACCATACAAGTTGGTCTAGACCTGATGCCAAAACCCTTCAAGAACGCACTTACGAACATTCGCCTTCACAATTAGGCTCTCGCCCGATAACTGTGGGATATGGCTACAGCACATTAGCATGGATACCCGAAGAAAAAGGCAGTTGGGCCCTACCATTTTTGCACGAACGAATTACCAGTTGGGACAGTCCGATCTTGAGCGCAGCTCAACAATTATCGAAGGTGAGTTCTCAATTACCGCCCTTGAGCGATATCCTTGTGGGATAGCGAATACGGCTGTGGGCCGTTCATCAATCAAACCGCATCCATTGCTGTAGATAAACTGATGCGCCTGCGTTCAAATTTATGTTTGTGGGGCGAGCAAGAGTGCTTATCGGGGTCGGGGCAGACCCAAACTTCATGGCGATAAATTCAAACTTAACGATCCCACAACTGGGAGTTCTCCTGCTCAACTTGTTGAGATTAATGACCCTGATTTAGGTCAATTGCAGGTACGGGTTTGGCACAATTACCATTTTCGTTTATCCCCATCTCATCCGATGTCTCTTGTGCTGGTAGAACGACTGACTGCCGACGGTTGTGCCAGGACTAACAAGCCGATGTGGCTAGCATTTGCCGGATTAAAAATGCCTCCAGCCGATCAAGTTTGGCGGCTCTATTTACGAAGATTTGCGATCGAGCACTGGTATCGCGCAAGCTAAAAATCGTCTTCATTGGACTGTTCCTGCGTTAAGTACACCCGCTCTTCGGCGATCGGTGGAGTGATTTAATGCCGATCGTTACTTGGCAATTATGGCTGGCCCGTCAGCTTGTGGCACAACGCCCATTGCCTTGGCAAAAAGCTCAGGTCAAACTTACCCCTGGACGAGGGGCTGCGATCCTTTGGGAGCATTTTAGCGGTGTTAGGTACACCTGCTAGACCTCCTAAACTTCGAGGTAAATCTCCTGGTTGGCAAGCGGGGACGTAAACGACGACCCAGGATTCGATATCCCACAGTCAAAAAAGGGTTTGCTCGACCGAAAAAACTCAACAAAAAGTCTCCTTAATCTGAAATTCTCGCTCGGTCATTCTTAAGTGCATTCAATTGACAGTAATGCACCCCTTTATTCTGTCTTAGTCTAAACTCCAGTTATTTTTGATGAAAATGTAAATCCTCCGTATCCCAATTACCCCACTGCAAACTCAGTAAATTGACGCACGTAAGGGGCTTTAAAAGCTAAAACAATATCTTCCTTGGGAACTCCGGCGGCTACTAACTCATTCGCTATTCCCGCTTCCGTTCTATCCCTCTGAATCCAAAATTTACCATCTTTTATATCGACGTGAATCACACAGCCGTAAACCCGTTTTTGCTCGTCCCAGCCCAAATGAACCACATGATAATGCTCCCGTTCGGTATCAAAAAGTAATTGAACTTCTGTTTCAGTATCCAAGTCATTCCTTGAGTGTTGAGACAGAATTGTTTGGATTAATTCTCTGTAGTTTACTCTTTCCATAAAAGTATCCCCTCTTGAATAGCATCAAAAATGAGTAATTTGAGCTGATGCTCAGCGATTAATTCTTGAATAAAACGATTGCTGAAAAAATCATTATACACATCTTGGTTTATTGCTAAATACAAAATTCTGTTCGGTTGCTTTTTTCTCAGGGCAGAACGATAGCTGAGAAATTGACCCAAAGCTATATAAAAGCTGGCTAAATCAGATGCACCGATAAAAGATTTAATCTCTACAGCAATCTTGAAGCCATCTTTCTCTGCTGCTAAAATTTTCTCCCCTGCTATGCTAAATCGATAAAAAAATCAAGTTCCTCTACCTTGATAAAGAGAGGATCGTGAGTGATGATCCATCCCTCTTTTTCTAAAGCTGAACGAACAGCATTGTGAAAAATATCTTCTTCTGACATATCATAGCCACGAAAATGCTTAACCGAGCAGTATTGATTGCCATTCCGCCATCATATCATTACAGCCATTGGCGATCGCACTCCCCAAAAATTCCCCCCACGGAGCATAACTCTCCCACCCACCAGCGATAAAGCAATATCAGGTCATTCACAGCAACTAGCCCAAAAAAACAGACTAAAGCTGCATAAAGGTGTTCTTCTTCGTAGAACAGGAGCGAACACACAGGCTCGTCCCCGGACGGTGAGGGTTCACGAGGGAAGAGCCAAATCGATCGCGTGAACCGTTAAAGGCGTAAAATTTAGTATTTATAAGACCACTTTGAAAGAGTAAATGCTCAACTTACTTGGAGAGCAACAGCCCGAAACCTTGAATCTGCCCTGTCCGGTACCCCTGACTCAGCACCCAGCAGCAGTGTACCTCGACAGTTTGGGGAGCGAGCGGTCAAAGGCAACCATGAGAGAAGGGCTCAATATCATGGCCCGAATGCTGACAGGTGGGGAGTGCGACGCAATGACTTTGAATTGGGCGGCATTGCGCTACAGACATACGGCGGCTCTGCGCTCGGCTATGGAGAAAAAGTACGCCCCCGCGACGGTGAACCAAATGCTGTGCGCCCTGCGACGGGTGTTGAAGGAAGCTCTGCGGTTGGATTTAATCGACCCAATAGATTACAGTAAAGCGGTGGATGTCAGGAGTATCAAGCAATCGGGAAAAGTTAGGGGGCGCGCGCTAACGCTCTGTGAGATTGCTGCATTGATGCAAAGCTGCTCTGGTAAGACCCCTATTGATGTTAGGGACTCGGCGCTGATTGCTATCTTGCGAGGGGGCGGCATCCGTCGTGGTGAAGCGGTCAATCTCTTGAAGCGAGATTTCAACCTATCTACGGGAGCGCTGTTCGTCCGGGAGGGCAAGGGCAAGAAAGACAGGACGGTTTACCTCCCGGAGTCTGCTTGCGTTTTAGTGTCGCAGTGGCTGGAGTTGAGGGGAGAGGCTCCAGGGCCTCTGTTGTACCCGATTCGGAAGGGGGGAGAAATTCAGCGGCGGCGGATGACGGAGGATGGTGTGTTGAAGATTGTGCAGCGGCGGGCGTTTCTCGCTGGGGTGGAGTCTTTTAGTCCCCACGATTTCCGGCGCACGTTTTGCTCGGACCTCCTCGATGCTGGGGTGGATATTGTGACGGTGCAAAAGTTGGCGGGTCATGCTTCTCCGGTAACTACGGCCAAATATGACAGGCGTGGGGAGGAAACTAAGCGGCGGGCCGTGCAGCATTTGGAATTTTAGGGCTTTGTGACGTTCTCTCCCGTTAAGTGCTGACGCACTATAAAAGGTGGACAAGACTGACATCTAGGACTCTGATGAAACTTATAGTTCCTTTATCAATAGCCTCCGCTAATTCTGGGTTTAAGCTACAGAAGAATTGGCTGTTGTCAGGTTCAGAGTAAACTACTTCAACAACATAACATCCCGTTTTGGGGACAATCCTCACTTCGCACAAATCCTCAAACTTCAGCGCCGTGTTAAATAACTTGCGAGAAATGTTCGTTATTTCATCGCAGTAATTAAACCACTCATGGCCTTTTTGATTGCGTGCCTTTCCACTCGTTCTTTTAACAGTGTGGACAACTATCAACTATCAACTATCAACTATCAGCTGTTAACTGTTTAATGGCAGTAGCATCTCCCTATCAGCGCCCGGATAGCATTGTAATCAGCCGCCTCAGCTTTCCAGCAAGTTTTCTTGAATCGTAGCGGCACTTAGCTTCTACCAAGATTTTTTCCATCAGCTCGGATGAAGCTACTGCTTGCAGCCATGCAGCTTCTAAAAATACTTCTACAGTCACTCCTTTTTCTTTGCAAAATCTCGTCAAGTTAGCATCTATTTCTGCATCTAAAACAACGGCAGAATGGCGGCGAGTCGGCGGAATTTTCGCGAGTTCGGCTTTTAACTCTTCTAAGGTTGAATTGTCACCCGTGGTTTCTTTTGAAGGTTCCTTCGCCGGAGTTGACTGTTGGGTAATTTGTTCGCTCTCCTGTTTGGGGGCGATTAAAGTATCTTCTCGGCTTGGAACAACTGTTCGCTTGCGGTTGGAGCGAATTTGGTCGAGGATGCTGTCACTCATTGTACTTTTTGTTGTAAAAGAAACTCGATTTTGGCGAGCAGTATTTCAAAGGGATATTCTAAGTCGGGATGTCCTAATTCGCTGAGAGTTTGGCGTTTGTTAATGGCTTTTTTGTACTGTTCGGATTCTCGGATTGAAGGGAGAATTAATTCGTTTTCAACTTCGTCTTTCATTCCTTCTACGGCTAGGCGGCTCTCTAGGGTTTGAGTGTTGCCAATCCAGCGGTCCCGGAAGGGCAGCACTCCTAGTACGGTAGCGTTGGTTGCTTTGACATCTCTCATGGAGTTGAGCAAGTCGAGTGTCCGCACTAGGGAACCGTAGCCTTTGACGGAAGCTTCGGCGGGTACGATTACGGTGTCGGCGGCACCGATTGCGGTTAAGCAAATCTGCGAGCGCTGCGGGGGTGCGTCAATGATACAAAATTTGAAGGCTTCGGCAACTGGTTCGAGGCGGCGCAGCAACAGGGTAGCGCCGACGCCGCTGCTGGATAGGTAGTCGGCGGCGGCGTCAAGGCCGTCGTCGGAGGGAATTAGAAACAAGTTGTCGCTACCTTCGACTGGATAGATGCCGTCTTCGATGGGCACGGATTTTTTGAGAACTTCCAGCAAGGTGGGCTGGTTGGGTTGCAGTTCTAGCCCCAGGTAGGTGGTCAGGTTGTGTTGGGGGTCGGCGTCGATAGCCAGTGTGGGATAGCCCCGGCTCGCTAGGAGGCGGCTCAGGAATAGAGATGCGGTTGTCTTGCCCTGCCCCCCGGACAGGGACGCGATGGCGACTGCAATCATGGCTTTAGGGACATGGGATGGGGTTTTCTATATATATCGTCCTCTAAAAAACGAAAATAGTCAATATCTAAATTACTAAAAAGCTAATTTTAATAATTTAGTTTTTTAGTAATTTATGTTTTACTATAGAGATAAACAGCTAAACTTAGCGTTTTACTAAAAAGCTAAATTATTAAAATTAGCAAGTGAGCGGAGTTCGCGCAGTCCCCACCCAATTTTCCTCCACAGACTCTATAGATGCGTGTTTAAAAGGCGCGGCGCGTGTTTCTTTATGTGGAGTGCGTGTTTAAAAGGCGCAGTGCGTGTTTCTTTATAGTTAACGGCGGCCTGCATTCACGCACTCTTGTGTCAAGAGTGAATGCAGGTCAATCAATGCAGATAACGGCATTGGGGCAGTGCTGTTCGATAAGGGGGCGGACAACGCTCCATTCGCCCCGTCCCCCAGACCATCCAAGCTTGTAGGGAAGGAAAGGAGTTAGTTCCAATTCCAGGGATTTGTGGTGGAGTTTAGATAAACAGAGCGCCAAGGCATCGTAATCGGTATAGCGTTTCTTGCTGCCGTGAAGGTTTTGACCCGCCATACTGCACACCCATAACTCAGGAGTGGAGCTAACCCGAACCATTTGGACTTTACCGAGAACAAAACGCTTTCGACCTGCATCGGGGCCGCAGAAGCGCCGATACTCCAACTCAACCACCGGCCACTTCGCTGCAATTGAAGAGCCCAAACCAGTGTGAAGTACCCCAACGCAGCAGACCTGATGAGCAATGATGCCCGTTTCGACATCGCGGATGAGTTTGAGCTTCTTTTCTAGTACCATGTGCTATATAATACTAAGTATCGTGGCTGGTGCGATCGACGGATTTGCGTCCAGACAGGGTGTTGGCTCACAGCAATAAACCAGGCTTAATCAATAATGGCTGTTTATTGTAAAGCAATTTGTGCAACAGGTTGTTGCACAAATTGCTCGTTCGGGTAAGATTCCGCAAAACTTCTCATATACAAGAGACATATGAGATGAGAAACCCTTCATCTCTTGTAAAGCTTTTGGCAAGTCGGCCACTAAATTGTCTATAACTTTCGCCACCGCGCATCCACTCCCCGTCCCACACATTTAATCCTTCCCTCATCCCGTTCTTGACGCAAAATGCGACGAATTAAATCCACAGAAACCACCGGACAACGTTGCTGTAACTCTCGCATCGAAAACTCGATGCGGCAAACTCTCAATTGCCTGTAAAACCATTGCCGTTTTCGTTCCTTTTGCTCCTCCAATCACCCCAACCCGCTGCTCAAATTCTCGATAAGCTCCCAGTAACATTACGCCTAAAAAATACTCCCACTCCTGGCAACAAGCTATGCTTCCCCTCATGCCAATTTTGAGAAGATTGGTACAAGGCATCATAATAGCTTTCTTTGGTGCGCTCCACAATTTGTTCTAAACTAATAAACTGCCCTACTTCATAACCCGCTTGATACAACAATAACAGCGTCAGCAATCTTGCCATTCGTCCGTTACCATCCAGAAATGGATGAATGCACAAAAAATCCAGAACATAACTAGCAATCAACAACAATGGTTCAATCTCACCTTCACGGGAAAATAGATTAAATTTCTCATGCAACTCTTCCATAGCCTGAGATGTGGCATAGGCGGCAACAGGAGTAAATCGCACTATTTGTCTACCATCAGTTGTGGTTGCCGTAATTAGATTTTCTGTTGTTTTCCAACAGCCACCTAAACCGACGCTAAATTGATATAAATCGCGATGAAACTGCAAAACAATATTCGGAGTAAATGGAATATAACCATAGCTAGCGTGAATTGTATTTAGCACATTCCGATAGCCCGCGATTTCCTGTTCTGAACGATCCCTTGGTGCTGTGCGTTCCGTTACTAAGAAAGCGAATTCGCGCCAGAGGAACGGTAATTCCTTCAATGCGGTTAGAAGATTCGGTACTTTGAATAATCGCAGTTTGCCGCAAAGTTTCTAGCACTTGTGGTGCTTGTTGTTTGTACAACTCCTGTTTACCTTTGTACTCCCCAATTAAGCGAATTGTCTGTAAGCTGTTGTACCTTTAAATAGGGTATAATAAAAAAGGAGTTTAGTCAATCTCTACAAAAATGCCAGCTAAAAA
>NZ_JAUBUJ010000103.1:0-32157 GCF_036705405.1 Microcoleus sp. B13-B6 | reverse complement strand
GTTCCAGGGAAAGGAGAAATAATTAGCCTGACATGAGGTTTTCGTCGTCGCTTAACAATCCCTAAATCTTGATTTTTATCGTCGGCAAAATACTTAACTAGGTCAGAAGCTAATCCTTTTTGATAGGCCACAGAAAAATGATACATCCCCCGATAAATCATTTCTAATGAAACCCGTTCAATTGGTACTCCTAATTCATCGGCAACCGCATCCCCTAAATCTACTAAAACCGCATAAAATAGCCAAGTAGCCCAGATTTGTAGCTTGATTCCGTTTAAGGAACCAGTCCATAAATAGCTGAGATTTAGTAATCTTTTTACTAGACAAAATGCCTCTTCTATTCGCCAGCGTCTTTGATATAAATCTGCTACTACATAGGGTGGCAACACTTCGGGTTCTTGGACACTTGTCAGATAAGAACGCCAGGAACTCTTGGAGCGAATCTGTACTAATCTTATAGTCAAAGCTGGTGTCTTTTTTGTCCCTGCACCTATTTTAATTATCTGGTCTTTGATATCATAGGTATTTGTTAATACCCGCTCTACCTGATAAGATGCACCTTTCTTGATTCGAGTGATAAATCCAATTTCTTGAGAAATGAGTTTTGACCAAAAAGCGAAGTGATAGAAGCCTCGATCCAATAATAGTAAGGTTTTCGGCTTAACTGTTTTTAGTAAATCTTCCTCCCAATTAGTATCTGCTTGTTTCGGATTTGTCCAAAACCAAATTTCTTCTGGAAGATGAGTTACTAGGTCTATTATTACTCCCATTTTTCCGGCTAATTGACCAATTGGCACATCTGATAAACTTTCGAGTTTACGAAATAATGCTTCTAATGTTGAGCCATCTGCTATCCAGATATTTTAAAAGTTTTTTAAGGCAAATTGTACGCTATCCGGTAGTGCTCTTGATTTTCTCATCAACCATTTCCGACGAAAATGAGGCAGTAATTCTTTAAATACTTTTTCAAATAAAACTGCGGTCAAAGTTAAAAATATGAGTGACAATGCTTGTTGGCTAATTTCTTGTGGCTGACACCATAAAAATCCTTCTCTATTTAATAATCTGGTTAATTCTGTTACTCCTGCTACGTCTCGCCATAATAAACTGGCGGATTGCTGCCATCATTAATGGTAGTGTCAGAATCCTATCTCTTAGATTTAGTTGGCGATAAAAAGTTTTTTGGGCCGCCATTGCCGGAATTAATAAATCTTCCAGGTGATTCGCGATCGCTTCATTTTCTACTTGGGGACGATTTTTTTTCTTTGCATGATCTCGGTTGATGCGTTTTTTGCTAGTCATAACTGGTTCAATTATGGCTCAAATGCTTGCCTGACAAAGGTTTCATCCTATTTTACCTTTCTTTTGTATACCCCTTGACAATTGGCACTTTTTCTTAACTTGTCACAAATGGATGACGGATCCTTTCGACCATCACAATAGTCCGAAGACCTGCCCATTGTTCTTGCTTATAAAGTCCTCCTAAAGATGCAACTGATACCGCCCAGACTTTTCTGGTTTCGATGCGATGATGTTCCTTTTCTGTTCGGGAATCATAGCTCACTTCAATTCCCATGAATTTCTGAGTTCTTGCGATATTAAACCAGTCTTTTACGTGATTATAAAGAGTAGGATGATTGCTTTTTAATGCCAGGACATAATCCGCTTTTTTCTGACGAATAAGTCGCACAATTTCGGTTTGAGTTCCCATCGCATCAATGGTGATAATCGCTCCCGTAATGTCGATTAATTCTAGCAAGGCAGGGATAGCTGTGATTTCATGATTAATGGTCTTCCACTTTGACTTGTCCGAGTACCAAACGCTGTTCACTCGCCCAAGCTGTCACTAAATGTAGGTTTTTTAAACCTTTTTCAGGCGTCATAAGAGCCTCGTAAACTTTTTCCATCTATCGGGATAATTTCTGATGAAACTGAACCCATAATTTTTTGAAGCCATTGGGATAACTTCTCTTCTAATATTTTAGGGTCTAACCTTTCAAATACAAGGGCGGAATGTGTCATCGCTCGGAATTCCATTGGGTAATTCTAAAAATTCCTCTAACCATTCTTGCTTACTGAGTCCGTAATTTTCTATGTCTTCCCATCCATCGGCTCCGGCGATTACAGCTAATATGCTGATGATGAGAATGTCTTTAAGTAAGTGTTGTTTGGTTCTGTCTACTCTGGGATCTTGTATGTTATCAAAATAAGTTGATAAGCTCGCTTGTAAATGTTCGACGGATATTAGTTGAGTCCGATTATTCTGCTTCTTTGATTTTTGGGTTGGCGAAACAGGAGCAAATCCTTTTTTCATTGACTTTTCCTCACCAGTCATGACGCATGATTAAGAAACATTATATAACCACTAATCACTAATGCCAAATCGTATAAATTGCCCTTTTTGTCAAGTACAATTTATACCAAATTAGATGAGCTTACCCTGTAAACTTAGCCAAACATGAACTTTCTAGTTGTCATTCATCTGCCAAATCTTTTGTGTTTTCTATGGCTTCTTATAAACGTCTGGAATTCAATAAGCATCTACTTTCTACCTTTATTGATAAGTTAGATCTAGACCCGGATTTGATTTTAAATCACCCTAACCTTCCTTCAGTCTTGTCTTATGGTACTTTGGCTGCTTAAAAACTGTCCGGAGTATTGTTACAACAAATGCTAGGGATTAGTCAACCCCAAAAGAAGTTTTTAATCACATTATTCTCAACTATTTTGCTGGCCGTTTGGCTTGGTCAACTTCACGAATCTCAGTCGTTATAGCTGTTTGAGTGAAAAAACCTACCGTCCTCACTTTCTCAAAAGCTTTAACTTTCCACAATTTAATCAATATTTTCTCGCGTGTTGCTTTAAACCCTGACCACACAATTATTGCTGTTATTGATTGTTCTTTTTTAAGAAAAAGCGGCAAACAAACTGATGGCAAGGCTTATTTTTATGTAAGGATTCAGGTCAAAAAAGACTTAAGTGGCGGCATCTGGTAAAATAAAGGTAATGAAAAAGCCCACAGCCACCAGACAGAAGGAAAAAACCGAAATAGAGCAGTTGAGCCAAGCTGAACTGGTAGAAATGGTACTGGGGCTGCAAAAAATCATTGCAGAATTGCAAGAAAAACTAGCTATTGCTACGGGAAAAAGTCGAACCACCAGTCAAACTTCATCAAAACCTCCATCAACGGATCTACTCCAAAAACCAGAAAAACCAACAGTCAAACCAGAAGCAGACCAAAAAAAGAAACCAGGTGGACAACCAGGTCATCAGGGCAAAACCCGAAAAGGGTTTGGACGAGTAGACAGAACCGAAATTAGCTCACCCGACATCTGTCTCAATTGTGGCAGTCAAGAATTAAGTGAAGTAATTAACATCCACTCTCAGCAAGTAGCAACTCTAGTGGCGCAACCAATTGAAGTCGTCGAATATCAGACACAATCGTGTAAATGCCTAGAATGTGGTGCTGTAGTTAGAGGAGAACCACATCAGGGAGTGGTTCCTTGACTTGACTTAAGTGTTAATCTGCAAGCACCCGGCGTCTGGCTAGGTAATTATGGGCATCTTTCCTACTCCAAGCTGACGCTCGCTTTTGTGGGAACTCGGCAGGATTGAAGTGGGAGTAGGAACATTGCAAAAAACCAATCAACGAGTAGCAGCAGCAGTAAAGCCAGCTATCAAAGCACTGTGGGAATGGGCACCTTTACAATCAAACGTTCATGTAGATGAAACCCTAAGAGTCTGTAGTTTAGACTAAAAAATGATTGCAGCCAAAAGTGGCTACCTTTGAATATCCGGCAAGCTGTTACTCAAAAACTCAAGAGGGAGAAGATTAAATAACTAATCTTGAAGACTTTTTACGTCGGGAAACCCGTTTTTTCACAGTGGGATATCGCGGTGCTACCGTCCGTACCCTTCCTTTTTCCCAACCGGGGGATTTTCCCCTATGTTTAGGCATTTTTGCGGGAGTACCAATGTCAACTAAAAGCGAAAACATTGATTGGGCAACACGTCCAGGGGTTAAATTGATAGTAGCAGATTGCCTGCAGAAGTCTATTCTCGATCACTAAATCTCTGGCCAACCAGAGTTGCCAACTCATCAACGGCATTAAATCACTCCAACGCTCCGATTGTTCAGGAGTTCTTAAATTAGGCAATGTCCAATGCAATCGTTGCTTGGCAAACCTATACCAATGATCGACTCCAAAGCGTCGTAAATATTTGAACCAAACAGTTTCGCTTAGGGAGAGTTCGTTCTCCCACCCAAGCCAACCATAAGGGTGGAAACGGCTGACCGTTTGACATGGGCTTCATTCTTTCCACCAGGATTAAATTGATTGGATGTTCGGCCGCACGATAAAAATGCAAGTCAAGCCATTGTCTGACTCGGACTTGTCCCAACTCTGGATCTTCGTCAATTTCAATCGCAGTATCAGCTTCGAGCCATGTGCTTGGGTCATTGAGTCTCATTTTTTGCCCATGTTTGGGTGGTCTACCGCGACCACTATAGGCTGGTGGTGCTGACCATAAGCAGGCATTCTTTCGGACTCTCATTAAGCAATCAGCTTGAATATCTGCTTGCGCTAATACCCAGGTTGCATTGCCATATTCTCGATCCAAAACTGCTAAAACTGGGTTGACGCTTTGTTCACAGACAAGTTTGAGTTGAGAAGCTGCTTGAAGTATGGGTGAAGACCCACTACTAATTCTTTCATGGAGCAGGGGTAATGCCCAACTTCAAGAGTGCTTCAGGTATCCAGGCAATGGTACTGTACCCCTGTCCAATAATTACGCCCCCCTGATATTCATGGGTTCTGTCTTTTAAGGTTTTGGCATCTCGTCGAGCCCATGCAGTGTGGTCAATTGCTACTAATATGTGTTCTGTTGGGGGTGCTTCTTTCTGTAATTGCTCTCCATACAACTCCATCAGTTTTTTTCGGTCTGGTCTACAGTCTTGTAAGGCTTCATAAACGCTCGGCCATTGACGATTGAATAATGGATTGAGGGAAAATTCCGCTAAACACGACACATTCGGAGTGGTCATCACTGCATCCATGAGCTCGAATGTCGCATCCTTGGCTTGCACCAATAATTCGTATGCTGCTCCCAGGAAAGTCCTTTAATCGTTCACTGTTCATTTAAGGAGTGGATAGGTTTTGTTTTCACCCTCATTTTCTCCTGGCGCGGTGGCTTTAGTTCTTCTTTTGCCACCGTTCTCATCTTTGGTTAGTCTAAACTACAGTTTTGAGCTGCTTCTAACGCAATAGTTGTGAATATTTCCGTAACTCCTGCCAAATATAATTTATCTAATACTCTGCCCAAACGGTCATCATTGAGATGCGATGCTTGAATCCCTGCTCTAAGTAAATGTTCTATTGCTTTTCCTTCAAAAAATTTAGAAAATAAATATAATGGGGCGGAAACCATCCCTAATCCATTGATAATCATGGCTTTGACTACCAGGCCGGGACTGACTATTTCGCCCGGTTGTTCGCCTACTAATTCATTGATTTTTTGGACAATTCCTATTTCATCAATTAGACCAGCTATCAATCCCAGATGATCGAGGTTTTCTACTTTCATCTCAGATGCTTTCTGCATGGGCTGCTAAATCCTAATTTGAGCGTTCATCGCTCTCGCCAGTTTACACTATTCTTGGTGATAATTGGCTATGGTTGCGATCTGAATTAATGCCTTTTCGTGATCGTTCCGGTTACGAATACGTCATAAACTGGGTTTTTACCCCTCGCAATTTTAACTCATATCAGATTTAACTCATGCCCTCACTTCTCTTGTCAGGAATTTTTAACGCTCATGATGGGAGTGTGACCGAAATTATTGAGTATTTTTTACTCACGCTTTGTCTCGGATGATTCACTTTTACCCCTCCATCCGCCTATGTGCCAGTTGAGGGTGCGGAATGTGGGTTCAAACCTGTCGTTTTCAAGCTCGTTCAGTAATGGCTTTTTTCCGTGAGGCTATGAATGCCCATTCTTGTGACTTGGCTATGCCGCTCGCTCATTCCCCTTTTTCAGACCTGAATCCTTACATTTTTATAATGATGTAGCTGGTAAATCGGAACGGGCGTAATCGGTCGTCCGCTCATTCCCGTTAAGCAGCCATTGGCCACGGCGTTGTTTCCACTAAACTACGATAAGGATATAAGCGTTCATGTTGATTCTGGATGCGAAACTTAATAAACTTATCCCAATCTCTATTGAGATAGGTGCTGCGTAGCTCTAACATCGCCTGTGCCCCCCTGAATTGTCCAGCGCATACCAGCTCGTTCCGGTCGGTCTTTAACAACATGCCGACAAGCGCCTTCAATAACTCCAGAAGCAATGGGATACCCGCTGCCAAGTAGATATCATAGCGCATCCGATTTTTATTATTTTCAAAGTAGTTTATGAGTTTTTGCAGATATTCCTGTTTCTGACCTTTGAAGCGACGATTTTTGGCCATTTTTTGCCAAATTTCTATCATTTCACCAACCTTTCCTTGAAGAGTTAGCAACACATAGTCTTTGACCAAAGCGATAGCATCGTTACTATTTGGTTCACAGAACAAGTGAGCTGCCGTCCAGATGCGGGAGGTGACGTGCAACAAGTCAAGAATCTCAAGGCGATTTGATTGAGTTAGGGATCTGACAGACTGTTCCCACAAAGATGCTTGCCCATCCATCAAGACCACTAGAGTCTTAATAGCTTGGGGATTTCGTTGCTTAATTTCACAGGTCATCCAATCAAATATTACTTGAGTAGCCTTAATCACTTCACCATCTCGTTCAGTATTCAGGCTGGCTCTCAAGTATTTGTGTTGCGGCTTGAGTCGGGATTTTTCCCGATGTTTTTTCTCAGAAGATTGACGGGGGTCTCTAAATAAAGATTCTACGATTTCTTGGCTGAGTTCTTGGCATCGGATCTATACTGTAAACTGTTCCAACTATAGCCATTTTTTTACGGTTCGGTTTGGGCCCTGAACGGGGGCGATGCTCTAAAATCGCAGGTGAGTCAGCATTCATGCGGATAGGAATTCCTTTCCCATCAGCACTCGCTACAATAAACTGGCCTTCTTCGGCTGGTGAGGGAATTGGCTTAGTTTCCCAAAAAGATGCAACATCAGCCGCCATTTGACGAGTCATCCGCTCTAAACTATCAGTCGATTGACTCAATCCTAAAATCTTTTCAAGGGTTTCATTGACTTGATTATAAGGGGTCTCTACAGCCAACGACTGATTCCAGTCTTGGAGCAGATAAGAAAATTTACTTTCCGGCAATTGTAAGCGGGTATCTAAAGGGACAAAAACTATTTTTTGTCCTTCACGACTCCCATAGACAACTCGTTTTAATTGGAATGCGCCAAACAAAGATTGATAATCGCGTTGATGAGGGGTTGATAAGCGCTTGACTTCTTTCCCATCCGGTAAGGTGAGCTTTTCACCCATATCTCCGTCCCCACAGAGGGCGAAAAACATCCCCAGAGTCTGATGACCTAATTGCAATATCCGTGACCAGACTTCCTGTTCTACTTGATGAGTAGCAACGGCTGTGGTGGCTGCTGTATGTACATAAGTAGTTAAGCAAAATTAATTACATAATTATCTCCAAATTCTTTAAGAATTTTTTCGACAGATGAAACAAGAGCTTGCCAGCTAGAGTAGGCATCTATTTGGAGCCATTCATATTTGATAAACCGCCACAAAATCTCAATTAAATTCAATTCAGGTGAATAAGTCGGGAATTCAAATATAGTTAAACCGCGTTCTTGCCATTCTTCAAGTTTCTCGAAAATGGCATTGCTAATATGAATAGAAGCTTGATCTACTACAATAAATGTTGGCCGCTCCACCACAGCAAAGAAAGTATCTATACAGGCTATGATTACATCAGAATTAATAGTCTGCTCTGAAACATAAGCATGAAGAGTATTTTGTGGATTCATGATTTCCAAGACATTTAAACGCTTAGTTCTACGACTCTCAATTGACAAATATTCACAATATATTGCCATCCATAAGGGAGACAAGGGATGCCACAGAATTCGGATTCATCTAAATAGTATAAATCAATTTTTTCCTCATCTTCTAGTTGTTTTAATTCGGACAATTTTTCTGTTTTTTCCTTGTATTCTATGGGATCTGGCTTGCCACCAACACCTCGACGCATCCTATGCCAACTCATACAAAGTTTGTTAATTATTCTCTTAATAGTTTCCGTACTGATATTAATATCCTATTCTTGTTTAATATTTTGCACTACTTGCTTTAATTGTCTTGGCTCCAATTTTACCCAGTCTCTAATTTGAGCTGATTGTGCGGCATCAAAAGTTTTTTTTCTGCCTCTACCTGGTTTATTGTATAATCCGACCCTTCCCTCATATTCCCATCGATTCAACCAGTTATACATCAATACGGTTCAGTTAAGGCTCAAACCGTGGTAAATTAGGTATGGTGTCCACAAAAGGAGAGCAAGTTAACGTGCATCTCAAAGAATTCTCATTAGTATCTCCCAAAATCCCAAGTAAGGAGATATTCAAGGCCATAGAGATAGCAATTCCAGCAAGTGCCATCGAACAAGCTATTGCGAAAACAAATGTTGAAGAGAAACGTCATCGTGTCCTGCCAGCACAACTGGTAGTGTGTCTGGTAATCGCCATGAGTCTGTGGTCAAAAGATTCAATGCGGGAGGTCTTAAAAAATTTAATTGATGGTCTTAATGAAGCATGGATAAAAATTGGTAAATATTGGCGATTTCCCTGTAAATCGGCAATTACTCAAGCCAGACAAAGATTAGGAGCGGGCGTGATGAGACAGTTGTTTCATTCCTTAGTACGACCAATGGCTACAGTTGAAACAGTAGGAGCTTTTATCAACGAACTCAGAGTCGTAGTGATAGACGGAACCTGCTTAGACCTCCCGTCTGGGTGATGAAAATGCCAGAGTTTTTGGTCGTCCAGGTAGCCGTCCGGGTACGAGAGCGGCGTTCCCCAAAGCTAGATTAGTGATTTTAGTAGAGGCAGGAACACATTTAATATTTGATGCCTTAATGTGTCCATATAAAATAGGAGAAAGAGTAAGAGCGTTAAAATTGTTACGCTCAGTGGCAGAGGGAATGTTATTGATGTGGGATAGAGGTTTACATTCTTACGCGATGGTAGAAGCCACATTCAGTAAAGGTTGTGAGTAGAAGAGTGCGAATTCCATCCAACGTTAAATTCTTAAACGAAACACAACTAGATGATGGTTCATATTTAAGTTGGATTGATCCATCTGGCAAGTTAAGAAAAAAAGGATTTAAGCCAATACAAGTAAGAGTAATTGAGTACACAATTGAGCATCCCGAACGCCCCGAAGCACAAATTAGATATCGTTTAATTACCAGCTTGTTGGACGCGGAAAAATTTCCTGCCCAGTTCCTTGCCTGTGAATATCATCAACGTTGGGAAGTTGAGAATACGATTGATGAACTGAAAGTACATTTATTAGGAAGAAAAACTCATATTCGTTCTCAAAAGCCTCTTGAGGTGGTACAAGAAATTTATGGTTTACTACTAGGACATTGGGCGGTAAGGTCATTAATTTTTCTCTTCAGTAAGCAGCGCATGTGTTTCACCATTGCGTCTTTCTTTTACTGGAACACTACGAGTTATTCGTCGCGCTCTCCCAAAATTTCAGCGGTTACAACCACAGGAACTTCCTTTTTTTTTAATTGGTTAACTTTGGAGATTCTCGATCAAGTTCTACCTGAAAGGGCTCAGAGAAACAACCCCAGAGTCGTGAAAAAACCTGTCTCAAAATTTCGGTCTAAATAAATTAAACACAGAGGTACTGGAATCATAATGAATCCTCCTGTATTTATTGTTTTAAGCACTGCATAGCCTTAACTGAACCGTATTGAGTTATACATAGTCTTATAACTAACTTGAAAAATTTTCATCAAGTTTTCATTTTTGACACCTTGTGAAACTAAGATTAAAAAATGTGCTTGCTAGGCGCACTTGATGATGTCTGCTTTCGCGATAAATTCGGTTTAGCAATTTCAAGGAAAGTGGATTAACATCTCGCATTAAAAACATATAAAACGTCTCTAAGTACAACGTAATAACTTTATTATATCATATTAGTTGTTTGTGTAATTAATTTTGTTTAACTACTTAATTTCGTAGACTGTCAAATTGCTTCGTTAAGCCTTCTAGGTGGACAAATATCTCGTCGTTCGGCATCCTATTCATTAGTGGGTTTTCTCAGAAGTGTTGATGTTTAGGTTTGGTTAACTTTATGTCATACCTCTGAGAGCGCCTATTGGCAACCCCCCGCAGGGGGTTGCTTTTTACAGATTGCTTACTAGAGATTACAGATTGGTAACTAGAGCGGCGGAGCGGTTACGCCCAATCGGAACAGGGGTGGGAAATTTCTGTAATTTCTATTGTCGAAATTGAGACTCGTTTATCTTATAGCTTAAGCGTACAACAAACTCCGTCACGCCCTCAAATAAAACCCGTGAAAAAACTGCCCAAAAACCCGAAGAATAACAGCTCAAAAAAATCTCGCAAAAACCCGGACTCTCAAAGCTCAAAGCCTGACATCACAAGAGTTGATGACTCTGCACAACATTTGAAGAATACTCGTTATTTTTTCCCCACTTCTGTACGTCCAAATGGTGGCTGATGGCTATTACTATCGCTCTAAATTCTGGGAGGCTGTGCGGGACTTAAATTTAGACTTTATTGGCAAGTTAAGAAGTGATGCTAACCTACGCTATCTCTATACAGGTGAACAAAAGAAGCAGGGATCTCCACGTAAATATGATGGTAAGGTTGACTGCCATGATTTGAGTCGTCTTAATTTTGTTAAAGACCTAAAACCCGGAGTTTCATTATATACATTGAAGGTGGGTCGTTGTTGTTTAAATTGCCCAATTTGTTTGGTTTGTATCTCTGAGGTTCAAGCCCACGGCAAAATCAAAAATGCTTTATTGTTTAGCACTGATATTCACCTACCACCTGAGCAAATTCTTGAATATTATCAGGCTCGTTTCCCGATTGAATTTATCTTTGGTGATGCCAAGCAATTTACGGGATTGTCTGATTGTCAAGCTCGTCATTTACCACGGCTTGATTTTCATTTTAATGCCAGTCTAATTGCCCTAAACTTAGCTAAAGATGAACTCTCTAGTTGTCATTCATCTGCCAAATCCTTTGTGTTTTCTATGGCCTCTTATAAACGTCTGGAATTCAATAAGCATCTACTTTCTACCTTTATTGATAAGTTAGATTTAGACCCGGATTTGATTTTAAATCACCCTAACCTTCCTTCAGTCTTGTCTTATGGTACTCTGGCTGCTTAAAAACTGTCCGGAGTATTGATATTGCATCTCCTCTACTTTTAGCCTACATTTAGTGTACCTTCATAGTGAATTGGTATTACTTGATTGCTGACAACAAGTGATGCTGGAAAAGTGATTCAATGCACGAAAGAATTCCTGATTACATTCTTGTTAGCTCTCAAACATATTGATGCTTAAACTCCTCTTGGGGTGGTGCGCCCCAGGCGCACCCCCTGAACGGTTACTAATTATGAACTCAATGTTGTATCCAGAAAGTAAAAAGTCACCCTCTAAAAATTGTTTTAAACTGCTTAGGCAGGCCCAGCCAGCGTGAGTTTTATGTCAAAATTTTAAGAAAGATACGCGCTCCAGTTAAATCGGTTAAAATCAACGTTTAATGAGCGCGAATTTTTTAGAATAACCGACATATTTTTTTTAAGATTCATTATCAATCAATAATTTACATGGACTTTTGCAAGAGGTCTTATGAGTAAAAGCGTGTATCTAAAAAAAAATAGGCTAGCTATATTTCACAGCGCCTATCTCAATCAAAATTTTAATGGCTCCCCGCAACGCCGTCTTACCTCAGCTTTTGACCTGGTATTTTACCAGGTGGGTACCGTTGGCTCGGACTTAAAGTTTCTGGGTACAAGCCCAGTTTACTTCTTCGTCTGCTCCGGCTTCTGGTAAGAGCTGGAGACGGACTTAAAGTTTATGGGTACAAGCCCAGTTTACTGCTGTCCAAACATCTTGATTCCCGAGAGTTAAGAGTTATAGATCAAAAAAACATTATTGGCAGTCACCAACGTCGCAGTAGAACCTTTATTTAATATATACCAACTAACCAGATTTTGGCAACCTTCGAGCAATTTAACTTGCATACCAGATGGATTCTACGGTTTGAGCGATCGCCTCCGCTGACGATCGCCCCTGAGCCACCAAGTCCGCGTCGAGCACAACTGTAACGTGACCGAGTTTGCGGCCCGGACGCGATACTTTCTTACCATACCAATGGACAAAAGCACCGCTAATTTGTGCCAGTTGTTTTCTTTTTGCTAAATAATCGGACTCAGCCGACTCGTAGCCCAGCAAATTTACCATGACAGCGCCTGCACATTTCAGAGCCGAATTACCTAAAGGCAGTTGACAAACAGCACGCAAATGCTGTTCAAATTGTGAAGTTTCACAGGCATCGATCGTAAAATGTCCCGAGTTGTGGGTACGGGGTGCAATTTCATTGACTAACAGCTTATTATCAGCGGTTAAAAATAATTCAATGCCGAATACGCCGACAGCTTCTAAGCTGTTGAGGAGAGTGCGGGCGATCGCACAAGCTTCAGTTTTCACATCTAAACTAATATCAGCGGGCGCAATCACCACATGACAAACCTGATTTTGCTGCTGAGTTTCCACTATCGGATAAATCGCAATTTCGCCAGTTGCCGATCGAGCAGCAATCACAGCCAACTCGCGATCGAACGGCACAAACTCTTCCACTAGCAAAGACTGACCCTTGAGCTTAGCACGAATTGACTCAAAACTCCCCCGATCATTAACAATAAAAGTACCTTGGCCGTCATAACCGTGGCGGCGAACTTTGACGACAAAGGGAAAGTCGATCGACCCAGCATCCGAGTCTCCTTCCATCTGCACGCTGTCGGAAACAGAAATTGCCGGAAAGTCGATCGCCACCGCCTTAAACAATTCCGGGGGCAAATCCGCGCTGCCATCCCATTCCCAAAACCTCGGAGTTGGCAAACCCAAACCTTGTAAATAACAGCGTTGAACGTACTTATCCAACAAAGGAGAAAGCGACGACAAACTCGGCTGAAATAACACACCTTGCCGTTCTAGCGGCCGCAAACCATCCAAATTCACAAACTCATTTTCAAAAGTAATAACATCGCAGCCAGCAGCCAATTGAGCCGTAGCCAAAACATCATCAACAGCCGCCAAAACAGCACCAGCAGCAACAGAAACTGCCGGGTCAGTAGCATTAGGAGTTTGTACTACCAATTCAATACCGAGTGCCCTAGCAGCATCCCCCATCATCGAAGCTAGCTGGCCGCCGCCGACAACGCCCACCCGCTTAAATTTGGCAGACGAACTCGCAGCGGTTTGATTTGATTTCATGTGAGTAAAATTCCGCAGAGTCAACCTGCCTATCTTATCGCTATTTGCCCCCGGATGAATTACAGTAATTGAAGAGTTCAAAGCCAAAAAAGAGTTTTAATTGCATGATTAAATCGAGGCCGAACCCAGCAAAATAGGGCTGCTAAAGTCTTTAATTATTGCACGCTCCCAGCCATTGAGAAACAGCCGTCGAAGCCCACTCCTCCAGAAAAGTGCCACATCTAGCAATTCCCTAGCGCCAAGCATGGCATAATTGACAGCACTGCAAAAAGCAGATAGACAGATGCCAACACTGAAAATCAGACATTCAGGGAACAAAATTTATAGGTGAGGATACTGTGAAAGTTTTAGTTGTGGGAAACGGAGGTCGCGAACACGCGATCGCAAAAAAACTGCTAGAATCTACGCGGATTAAACAAGTATTCTGCGTACCGGGCAACGGCGGCACAGCTACCACCCCAGGCTGTCAGAATCTGTCGCTCAACATCGACGACTTCCAAGGCATCGAACGCTTTGTGATGGTCAACAACATCGGATTAGTCATCGTCGGCCCCGAATTGCCCCTATCGCTAGGCATCGCCGACTATTTCCAACAGCGAAAAATGATGATTTTCGGCCCCACCAAAGCCGGCGCCCAAATTGAATCCAGCAAATCCTGGGCCAAAGAACTGATGCTCGAAGCAGGCATCCCCACACCCAAAGCTGCCGTATTTACAGACGCAGAAGCAGCAAAAGCATACGTTCTGGAACAAGGAACCCCAATAGTCATCAAAGCAGACGGACTCGCATCAGGCAAAGGAGTCACCGTTGCCACCACCGTCAAAATGGCTCACAGCGCCATCAACACCATTTTCCGAGGCGAATTCGGCACAGACAACATCCGAGTCGTCGTCGAAGAATTCTTAACAGGTCAAGAAGTCTCGATTCTCGCCCTCACCGACGGCATCACAGTAGAACCATTGCTGCCGGCCCAAGACCACAAAGCTATCGGCGAAGGCGACAAGGGAGCCAACACCGGGGGTATGGGAGCCTACGCCCCAGCGCCCATCGTCACCCCGGAACTCATGGAAAGGATTCAAGAAGAAATTCTCGAACCCACCCTCGCAGCACTGCAAAAACGCAAAATCGACTACCGGGGTGTACTCTACGCAGGTTTAATGATTACGCCCGAAGGAGAACCCACAGTCTTAGAATTCAACTGCCGTTTCGGAGACCCCGAAACTCAAGCGGTTTTGTCGCTTCTGGAAACTCCTTTAGAAGATTTGGTGCTGGCCTGCTGTCAGCAGCGTCTCGGTGAATATTCTATTCGCTGGAAGTCGGGGGCCTCTGTTTGCGTAGTTTTGGCTTCTGGAGGCTATCCTGGAAGTTATCAAAAAGGCAAAGTTATTACAGGTATCGAGGAAGCTGAAGCCAAAGGAGCAGAAGTGTTTCACGCCGGCACCCAGTTGAAGCACCAGGAGTTGGTGAGCGACGGCGGCCGGGTTTTGGGCGTCACTGCGACAGGAGAAACTTTGGAACAAGCTATTTCCAAGGCTTATGCAGCAGTGGATTGCATCCAATTTGAAGGGGTCTACTGCCGCCGGGACATCGGTCGCCGAGCTCTGGGCGATAAAAATTAGGAATTGCGACATCGGCCGCCATCCGAAAGCCAAGCAATCTCAATGTAGAAATGTAACAATGAAGTTTGGTATCTCTGCGGTGGCGGTAGCGGACAAGTCGCAGCAGAAAATTCGATCGGGAGCCAACGGAATTGATCTTGCTTTTAATATTGAACGGGTGAACTGGTGAAATGCTGGCCATACTAAACAAAATCGGAGAAATTATTGCCCGCTGGTGGTCGGATTTTACCCTCCAGACCCGCCTGATGGCCGGTGCTACCCTCGTAGTGTCGTTAATTATGAGCGGCCTGACATTCTGGGCCGTCAATACTATCCAGCAAGACGCCCGACTTAACGATACTCGCTACGGCCGAGACCTCGGCCTGCTGTTGGCGGCAAATGTGGCGCCGCTCATTGCCAAAAACGATCGCTCCGAAGTCGCCCGCTTTTCCCGCCAATTTTACAGCAGCACCTCCAGCGTCCGCTATATGCTTTATGCAGACGAAGCGGGAGATATTTTCCTGGGGATACCATTTTCGGAATCGGAGGTGCAAACTTCCCTGACGCTGCGCCGCCAGATCAAACTTCCCGATAATTTTCTCGCCGATATTGAAGCGAGAAATTTAACTTCTTTGCCTTTGGTACGGCAGCATTTGACGCCAGATGGAGAAGTGACCGATGTGTTTGTGCCGTTAATTCATGAAGACAAATATTTGGGAGTTTTGGCGATCGGCATTAACCCCAATCCCGCAGCCGTTATCTCTTCAAATCTGACTAGGGATGTCACTTTAGCAGTATTTGTCACTATTTGGGTGATGGTAATTTTGGGAGCTGTATTTAATGCCCTGACAATTACTCAGCCGATCAAACAATTAGTCTTCGGGGTTAAAAATATCGCCAGCGGGAATTTTAAGCAGCGAGTTGACCTGCCTTTAGGGGGAGAATTGGGCGAGTTAATTGGCAGTTTTAATGAAATGGCCCAGAAACTCGAAAGTTATGAAGAACAAAATATTGAAGAGCTGACAGCGGAAAAAGCTAAGTTAGAAACTTTGGTATCAACGATTGCTGATGGCGCGCTTTTATTAGACGCAAATTTGCAGGTGATTTTAGTTAATCCGACGGGGATGCGGATTTTTGGATGGGAAGGCAAAAATGCGCTCGGAGTAAATGTTCTGAACATTTTGCCTTCGGAAGTGCAGCAGGAGTTGGGGAGACCGTTGCAGGAAATAGCTGCGGGCGATCGCGACGGCGGCGAATTTCGCATCTCTATGAGCCAACCAGTTAACCGTACAATTCGGATTGTTTTAACTACAGTCATTCTGCACAAAGCGCCCGGTGCTGAACCGCTGTGCAGAAGCTGCATCCGCCATGAGGAAGATACCTGTACTGAGCCACAACGCCCGGTAGCTGTAGAGTGTACTTTCTACGAGCAAACCTCCAAGCATCAAGGTTCAGGGAATTACCGAGAAAGTCTCAAAGGCATTGCAATGACAGTGCAGGACATCACTCGGGAAGTAGAACTAAATGAGGCTAAAAGCAATTTTATCAGCAATGTTTCTCACGAATTGAGAACACCTTTATTTAATATCAAATCTTTTATCGAGACTCTTCACGAGTACGGAGAAGACCTTCTAGAAAGCGAGCGCAGGGAATTCCTAGAAATTGCCAATCGAGAAACCGATCGACTAACTCGTTTAGTTAACGACGTGTTAGACTTGTCGCGGCTGGAATCCTGCCGAGTTTATCACTTGGAGGCTGTTGACCTCCCGCAAGCTGTGGAACAAACCCTGCGGACTTATCAGTTAAATGCTAAGGATAAAGGCATTGAATTAGAGCAAGAAGTTGACCCGTATTTGCCACCTGCGTTAGGTCATTACGATTTGTTACTGCAAGTATTTGCAAATTTAGTAGGAAATGCCTTAAAATTTACTCAGTCCGGCGGCAAGGTGGCAATTCGAGCGTATTTGCTAGAGTCGGAGGCGCCCACCCACAAAGACGGCCAATCCGGGAACCAAAACTTGTCACCGGATGCCCAACATTTTCCGGTAGTGCGGATCGAAATTTCTGATACTGGAATTGGCATAGATCCTGAAGACCAACAAGCAATCTTCGATCGCTTTTTCCGGGTAGAAAACCGAGTACACACCCTAGAAGGAACGGGATTAGGTCTTTCTATTGTCAGAAACATTATTGACAAGCACCACACTAAAATTAATTTAGTTAGCGAAGTTAATGTGGGTACGACTTTCTGGTTTGACTTGGCAGTTTATCAGCCGAAACACACAGTAGAGATGGAAAATTCTTGGCCCGTGGAAGCAACGGTGGAAAGTGAAACAATTGCGAGTCATATTAAGTAAAGAGGACTTACCCACAGCCTTCTACATATAGCGTTTGGTAGGGGCAATCCCCCGTGGTTGCCCCTCTTCATAGGATGGTTGCGTAAGTTCTGGTAAATTAACCCTATTCAACGTCAAACCCGATGGCTATTAGAACCCAGACTTCTTAAAGAAGTCTGGGTTCTGGGTGTTCGGTTTTTTTAGGTGTGTCTACTGAGTTATCATTGGAGTTTAGGCTAAACGGTACGATCGCACTCAAGCCTCCCGATTAATCAGCCTGACCCAATGCTGACATCATCAGTGTGGATTATCTTTAGCTGTCGTATCTAAGCTCAATTTTACCGATAAAACTACATACCAACACCAATAAGTACCAACCCCAAATAATCCCCCCTCTGTCAAATTAGTCATTAGCATAAATGTTAATAGATACAAAGGCAAAGCTGACTCGGGAAAACTTTCTTTAACTAGGTACTTTATACCTCTAAATATATTATTAATAAATGACAAAATCAACAACAACAATCCGCCCCAACCCAGTTGGCAAAGAATATCTATAAAACCATTGTGAGAGTGGGGTGGCACAAAACCAGTTTTAGCTACTATAATTCCGTAAGCTGGGTTTTCCAAGCCACGCCAAGGCTGCCAAAATCCTGCCACCCCATAACCAAATATGGGATTATTTTGATTAACTCGATCAATAATTAAAGGCCAAAAATCGGTTCGACCCGTTAAAGTCATATCTTTTCCCAAACCATCCACAACAATAGCCTCTAAATTATTTAACACCAAAATACTTATACCTATACTACCCACCAAAAATAAGATAAAGCAGACAAAAGCCCATTTTACAGGTAATTTTTTTAAGAGGGCTAAATAACTCCACAAACTGATTAATACCACTGTCAAAATCCGACTAGCACCACTACAACCTTTTTGCAATGCTACTAAAGCTATTAAAGTTATAAATAAGGATAAATAGCGATATTTACGGTCTTTAACAGCATATAAAATCCATAAGGAAGCTGTATTAGCCATTTGAAAAGAAAAAGGGTTTTTATGGCCTAAAACTCCCGACCAACAACCGTCGAGACCGGGATTTGGTTTCACAACTACCCATAAGGCCAATAAACCACTTAGCCATCTCAATAATCCATAAATGTCCACCCAACTATACTGTTTCCCTACATAAATAGAAACCAGTGTTACTCCCCAAATAGCCAAACTAGCCCGGAAAGAAATTTCAGGAGTTTGTGACCACAACCCTGATAAAGTCATCAGCAACAAAAAAACACATAAAAAAGGGTCTCCTGAAATTTCTTTAATGGCTACATAAACTAACTTTTTGGTAGTTTTAGTTAAGCGGGGAAATATCATTAATATCATGGCCCCATAAATGGCTATTTGACCAATCATCGTTGGGGGTGTAGTTTCTAAGTTGGAGAAAACGTTAGGATGAAGTTTGGTAAAGGGCATGGCTATGATACCAGATCCACCAGTTATGGTAAAAAAAAGTATCCCCACAAAAATCTTTTCTAAGGTGGCAGCAAATTTGGGATGGCGTGCGACTAAAATATAAATAGTCACACAGACGATAAGCGTTAAACACAATAGCATCAACCCAAACATCGGTACCCTTAAAATATCTTTCATGGCTTTACCTCTATCATCAAATTTGTTACTACCTATGAAATGGCTTACC
Source organism: Microcoleus sp. B13-B6 (assembly GCF_036705405.1). Classification (NCBI taxonomy): domain Bacteria; kingdom Bacillati; phylum Cyanobacteriota; class Cyanophyceae; order Oscillatoriales; family Microcoleaceae; genus Microcoleus; species Microcoleus sp. B13-B6. The sequence continues at coordinate 13,064 of NZ_JAUBUJ010000103.1, read as the reverse complement.
CTTCCTGCCTTACAAGTGCCACTGCTGGCGCTGGTACTCACTCTCTCCTACCCTCAAACCAACTTCGCTCAGTCCCCAGCCCCCCCAATAAGTATTAATACTGATTACTATCTAGGTGGTGGAGACAATATTAGAATTGATATCTACGATCTGCCCCAGCTTAGTGGGGTGTATCAAATTCCCGCTGGGGGAGCTATTCAAATCCCGGTTATTGGTAGTGTTTCCCTTCAAGGATTAACTTTAGAACAGGCAGCCCAAGCTATCACTAGAGCTTATGGCCGGGTCGTAAAAAGGCCTATAGTTACCATCAGCTTACAAGCTGCCCGCCCGCTCAATATTTGGTTGTCGGGTGAAATAAGTCGTCCCGGATCCTACTCATTGCCCCTAGCTAATGGAGGTGGAAATACACCATCAGTTCAGTTTCCCACGATCCCTCAAGCTTTAGAAAAAGCTGGCGGTATTCGAGCTAGCGCTGATATCCGCCGAGTAATTGTCCGACGTCGTGTCAAGGCTAACCAACAAATAACTCTCACTTATAACCTGTGGGATTATTTACAAACGGGTCAAACAAGCCAAGACATCACGTTGCGAGATGGAGATCAAATCTTGGTTCCCCCTCAAGAAACAATTAATTTAGCAGAAACAAATCAAGTTAGTGAATCTACTTTTTCTATACCAGCAGAGCAACCCCGTAGTGTCTCAGTATTCGGAGAGGTAAAGCGTCCCGGTAGATATGTAGCGCTCGGTGGTGATACCCAAAATGGTCAAAGAACCAGCGGACAACCGACCATCATTCGAGCTCTACAACTAGCTGGTGGCATCACATCAATCGCTGATATTCGGCAAATCCAACTCCAACGTTATACTAGAAATGGCAAACAACAAATCCGCACTATTAACCTTTGGCAATATTTGCAAGAACAAGATACCTCTCAAGATACTATACTACAAGAAGGGGATATCATCTTTGTCCCGACAGCGACGGCGATCGACCCTGGAGAAGTTTCGGTTCTAGCTACTGCTAGCTTTGCACCGGGGACTGTGCAAGTGAGTGTTATCGGAGAAGTCAATACTCCGGGTGGGCTCAAATTACCTCCTAATACTACCTTAAATCAAGCAATTATGAGTGCGGGGGGTTTCAGACTAACTCGTGCTAACTCTAGATCCGTGGAACTGATCAGGCTGAATCCTAATGGAACTATATCCCGATCGGAAGTAGCAATTAATTTGAATCAAGGAATCGATGCTCAAACCAACCCACTGATTCAAGATAATGACATAATTATAGTGGGACGTTCGAGGACTGCTACCTTGGTAGACACCATTAACACTGTTCTCACACCCGCTGGTAGTATTATTGGTGGACTTCTCGTTCCCACCCGACTAATAGAGCTACTGAGACTCTTAGGAAATTAGGAATTTCATAACATTTTTGCTATGGATAAAAAACTGTTGTCTTCCCTCAAGAATGACCTTAATGGTCAATATTTGTCAGTTCCCTCGGCTAATTACCTAGCTAGTACCCCAGCAGAGGATGACCAAGTTCTTGATATGAATTGGGTACTAGCTGTCGTCAAACGTCGCCTTCTGGTGATGGGCATAGTAGCTGCCAGCATAGCTACTTTAAGCGGTAGTTTCGTGCTCATGGCTGCCAAACAATCTATTAACGAGTATGAAGGAAAATTTACAGTTTTAGCAGAACCCATTACGGCTGACGATCGGCTATCAAAGCTCTTGGTTCAAGCTCAAAATAATAGTTTAGGTATCACAGACTTGAACAAAATTAAATCATCAGCGGAAGACGGTTCCTCGGTGGATTATCAAAGTTTAACGCGGGTTTTAAAAAGCCCAGAAGTTTTACTACCCTTAGTTAATAATTTGCAGAAAAAATATCCAAAGTTTGACTATAAAAATCTCAACAAGCGATTGACAATCGAACGTGTTACTTTCTTGAAAGATGGGAAGCAGGGGGCTACTAAACTCCTAAATATTAGCTACCGCGATCGAGATCCAAAGCGCATCCAATATGTGCTGGATGAAACTGCAAAATATTACCTAGAATATATGGGCAAACAGCGTTTAAAAGTTAGCCAAAAAAGTATTGATTTTATCGATCGCCAAATGCCACCACTCCAGCAGAAAGTTGATAACTTGCAACAAGAATTACAAATGTTAAGAGTTCAGTATAACTTTAATCAACCAGAACTACGCAGCCGCAGCCTATCAGATCAGCTAGATAATTTAACTAATCGTCGCCTAGAAGTGCAAGGACAACTGGCAGAAAGTAGGCTTCAATATGAAAGCTACAAAAAAAGAGCGTTAACGGGCGATAATCGTTGGATTGTTGATATTAGCCCGAAATCTTATGAAAATTTAATTAGCAAAGTAAATGAGATAGAGGCGCAATTAGCTTTAAGCTCTACTCAATTTTATGAAAATAGCCTTCCCATTCAATCTTTGCGGGAAAAGCAGCAAAGTTTGCGTGAGTTAATGAAAAGAGAAGCTGATACTGTCCTCTTGCAGATGCAATCACAACTAAAACAGTTGGAAGCTCGCGAGCGAGTGATAACTAATAGTCAAAACTTACTGCAAGCAAAAATCACTCAGATGCCCCAAGCTCAACGTCGCTATGATGACCTACAATTAAAACTAGAACTAGCTAAGGATACTCTCAAACTCTTCCTCGAAAAACAAAAAGCTTTACAACTAGATGCTGGTCAAATTGATGGCTCTTGGCAAATTATATCTAAACCACAGTTAGTCACAAACGAAAATGGTGAGTTCCAGCCAGTAACAGAAAAACCAACCCGTCGCCACCTAGCAATCGCGATCGTTATTAGCACTTTACTAGGCATTGCTGTAGGTTTCCTAGTAGAAGTTTTAAATACTGTTTTCCATACTCCAGAAGAAATTAAATCAGCAACTAAACGCCCTCTTTTGGGAGTCATTCCGATCGCCAAAGCGATGAAAATTAAATCTCGGAGAGGTGAAAGTGTTCCACCTACATTCACTAGCGTAAGTTCAAATACTAACAGTGCAAGCTTAAAACGAATAATAGTTTCAAATTCCAAAGATTTTCCTGTGGTCGAGGCATTTCACTACTTATACACAAATATTCAATTATTAAATGCTGACAACCCAATAAGTTCTTTAACCATCACTTCGACTATTAAAGGTGAGGGTAAGTCCACTGTAGCACTTTATTTAGCTAAAACTGCTTCTGCTGTTGGTAAACGAGTATTATTAGTGGATGCTAATATGCGTTTGCCTCAACTGCACACATACCTTGGCTTATCAAATATCAAAGGTTTAAGTAATGTTTTAAGTTCGGATTTAAGCTTAAATGAGGCTATTCAGCGATTACCCGACGATGACAATCTTTTTGTCCTCACTGCAGGTACTATTCCCGCCGATCCAATTAAATTACTTTCTTCGAGAAAGATGCACTATTTAATGGAACAATTCCTAGCCTTATTTGATTTAGTCATTTACGATACGCCGCCTTTAATGGGTTTAGCAGACGGTCATTTACTAGCTTCTCAAACTGATGGTACAGTGCTGATAGTAAAAATAGAAAAAACCGATCGCGGTCTGGTAAGCAAAGCTTTAGATCAACTAAATGTGGCCGATTTTAAAGTATTGGGAGTAGTAGCTAATGGGGTCAAATAACGAATGCTAAAATGGAGTTAGATAGGGAAAGGAAGAAGTAAAACAATTGGAGATTTTTGATTGGCGAGAGGTATTAACTTACTAGATAAGCTGTTGTGCATCTAAATCGTATTTTTTGTGCGGGCTTTCTGGCCCACCCCACAAGAACTTTATCAAATTTTAGTTCACAGTTTAAATGTGCAACAGCTTAGGGGTTTGGAGTTAGCCTATACTGGGATTCTTTTTGGAAACTGGTATAAGAAGTGGATGTAAAATCCCAAATAAGTAAATCAAGTTAATTAAACGTAAAACGATCGCACTTTTACCACCCCCACTTCTTAAAGAAGTCGGGGTGGTAATTAGATCAAGACTTAAGAAAGAGTCTTTCTAGCACGTTCCGATCGCTCTTCTGCGGTATCCATAACATCCGCCATTTTATCCACCATTTCCCCTGGGTAATTTTCTAGTACCCGAGTAGAAAGTGAAATTCGGCCACGACTTTCATCGAGGTCAACCACGATCGCTTTCAGGGGTTGACCGGGAGCAAACACCTTTCCAAGGTTATCAATATATTTTTGGCTAACTTGCTTGATGTGCAGCAAACCGCTAACTCCTTCCAAGTCCACAAACACGCCAAAAGGCTTGATGCTGCTGACTTTTCCTTCCACCAACTGACCAATTTGCAAGTCCTTGAAAGCATTGGATTGAGTGGCCATCCGCTGGGAAAGTACGAGTTTTTCTCGTTCGCGATCGACCTCCAAAAAATTAACGCTCAAAGATTGACCGATCAGCGATTCTAGGTTATCGCGATCGACTAAGTGCGATCGGGGAATAAAGCCGCGCATTCCCTGAACATCTACAGTCACGCCGCCCTTATTTGCCCCAGAAACCCGCACCTGAAGAACTTTACCGGTTTCCTGCAATTCAACTAAATCTTCCCAAGCTTGCTGAATTTGTAACTGCCGCAGAGACAAAGTAACTTGGCCATCTGCATCTTGTTCGCGGATAATCAAAAAGTCCCGTTCCTCGTCCAGCGGAACCACTTCCGACAAATCCGTTACTGTTCTCAAAGCAGCCTCTTCGATCGGCAAAAAAGCCGAAGACTTGCCGCCGATATCAACATACGCGCCGTTTGAGTCGTACTCGAACACTTTGCCGCGCACTACTTGTCCCTTCTGGAACTCATAATTGTGCTGTTCGAGGGCTTTAGCAAAATCATCCATTGAAAAGGATGCTTTTGCGCTTTGAGAACCTGTAGATTTGGAATTCATGTCAGTTTAGTTGTCAGTTGTCAGTAATTTAGTTGGCAGTCGTCAGTAGAAAAAATTTTCCCACTCTCCCCATCTCCCTATCTCCCCATCTCCCACTCTCTAGGCTGGTTGAAGTTGCTGATGAAATAGCTGCTTCACCTGCATCCACGAGTCGGCTGCTGCCGTAGCGTCGTAACTGCCGCGGTGGTCGCAGAAGAAGCCGTGATCGGCATTGTAGCGGAAAATTTGGTGAGAAATACTGTGTTTTTGCAATTCTGCGGCGATTTGGTCAACTTGTTCTAAGGGAATGCTGGGGTCTTGAGTGCCAAAAAAGGCGTAGAGAGTGCCTTTAATGTCTGCTGTGCGGGCGATCGTGGGGGTGCCGCCGCCGGGGGTTTGGGTGGCGATACCGGCGCCGTAGAACGACGCTGTAGCCTTGATTTCGTGCAAAGTAGCGGCAAGGTAGGCGACGTGCCCTCCAAAGCAGAAACCGATGCAGCCAAAACCTTCTGGTTTGACTGAGGGTAGAGTTTTGAGGTACTCGATGGTGGCTTGGATATCGCCCAGAAGTTCGGAAGCGGTGGTTTTTTCTTTGTATTCTCTGCCGATTTGGATAGCTTCGGGTGTGTAGCCGGTTTCAAAGCCGGGGGCTTGACGCTGGTAAATGGCTGGGGCGATCGCCACATATCCTTCTTTTGCTATTCTTTCAGTAACTTCCCGGATGTGCGAGTTGACGCCAAAGATTTCTTGAATCACGATAACTGCGGGAAATTGCCCTGGGGAGGTTGGCTGGGCTAGGTATGCAGCTATTTGCAAATCCCCGTTAGGAACTGTGATGTTTTTGGTGCTAATTTCGGCTTTTGTCATAGGTTGTTTTAAGGTAAATGCCACTCTACTGATTTTAAGTTAATTTGGGGATTTTGTATGCAATTTGCCAATAACATTTTTCGGAACCGCGAAGCACAAATACCGCAAATATGGCAGGTAAAATTCGCTTATTGTTGAAGGTTTAGGTTTCGCTGAATAAGTTGTGGCAAATCACTCCTAGCAATTAATTGGGATTCAATTTCGGTAAAAGATAAGTTGTGGTCTGTGATTTTCTAAAGCATAGATTTTGATAAGTCTACGACTTGGCAGCTTTTATATGGCTTTTTCGTTAGAAATTAGAGATAAGTGTCTAAGTCGTTAGCTGTTGAATATGAGCTAATTTTTTTTGATATATCGGAGTTGTTTTTTAATCGCTTTGCTTTCTGGTTGGCGGAATCGTTTGAGGAGATTGATTCCGGCTAGGACTCAAGTCTAAGTTACGATCGCCCCGCCGAACAAAGTCATCCAACCAGTTGAGGAGATTGATTCCGGCTAGGACTCAAGTCTAAGTTACGATCGCCACGCCGAACAAAGTCATCCAACCAGTTGAGGAGATTGATTCCGGCTAGGACTCAAGTCTAAGTTACGATCGCCCCGCCGAACAAAGTCATGCAACCAGTTGAGGAGATTGATTCCGGTTAGGACTCAAGTCTAAGTTACGATCGCCACGCCGAAGAAAGTCATCTAACCCAAGGAAGACAGTATTTGGTTTTTTCCGCTGTGCGCTTGCTGTCAGGGTAAGATCGAAGGTATTGGTGGCGTAGAGCCCTTGATCGCAGAATATTTTTTGCTGAGTTTGCGTCTATGGGTAGGTGTGAAAATCGGAGTATCAAATTTTTCGGCTCAAACTCATGTGTAGCAAGAGTTTGATGCCCCTAGTGTGAAAACAAGATAGACGCAAAGTCTGAAAGCTTTACAGGATAAGGTTTTGGAGGGAATATGGAAAATCGGGTATTGACAAGCCGAAGGCTGGAATGGTACTTTTATTTTAGATGGACGCAACTGCACGTTGAAAACCAAATACACCAAGGCTTCTGGAACGGGCGGCCGGAAAAAACCTAAAACCCTATCAGGGATTGAAACGCAGGAATTGAACCTGATTTCAGCACAAGAAGTCGGCCGGAAAAAACCTAAAACCCTATCAGGGATTGAAACCTGGTGTATCAAAGACTTGCAGTTCTGGCCGCAATTCGCCGGAAAAAACCTAAAACCCTATCAGGGATTGAAACCCTGGGGCCTCCGGTGCTGATACACCGACCCGCGCCGGAAAAAACCTAAAACCCTATCAGGGATTGAAACTCCCCGACGTACTCAGAGCAATTCGAGAATTGCGCCGGAAAAAACCTAAAACCCTATCAGGGATTGAAACCCAGAAATCCTCCCATTTTGGCTTTATCACTTTCGTTAAGCCGGAAAAAACCTAAAACCCTATCAGGGATTGAAACAAGCTTTCATTATTAAGGACGACACGGAAAGAGAATGCCGGAAAAAACCTAAAACCCTATCAGGGATTGAAACATGCTGGAAAAAGAAGTACGGGAACTGCAATCAAGCCGGAAAAAACCTAAAACCCTATCAGGGATTGAAACTGCGCCGAGGAAATTCGCAGGGAATGGCACGAGGCCGGAAAAAACCTAAAACCCTATCAGGGATTGAAACACCATTGCCAGCTCCGGCTGATATGGTGGAAAGGCCGGAAAAAACCTAAAACCCTATCAGGGATTGAAACTTAATACCCTCCAATGTAATTTCAGAAGAAACTCGGCCGGAAAAAACCTAAAACCCTATCAGGGATTGAAACTGAAGCAGCATAATGAAAAATAACTGGGAAGGTATGCGCCGGAAAAAACCTAAAACCCTATCAGGGATTGAAACACAGAAAGATGGCTGGTAAGTTACATAAGAAGTACAGCCGGAAAAAACCTAAAACCCTATCAGGGATTGAAACAACCGCTGGGGCAAGTGGATAGCTGCTACGGTAGTGCCGGAAAAAACCTAAAACCCTATCAGGGATTGAAACTGGGTATATGAGGAAGTTTTACCTTCAATTGAAGAGCCGGAAAAAACCTAAAACCCTATCAGGGATTGAAACGGACGCATTGCAGCTACCGGGCGATTCTCTATATGCCGGAAAAAACCTAAAACCCTATCAGGGATTGAAACGCGCCCGAAACTTTGTTAGTAATACTATCGTAAAGCCGGAAAAAACCTAAAACCCTATCAGGGATTGAAACTAATGACATCAAAGTCACATAATACTGAGGTACGCCAAAGCCGGAAAAAACCTAAAACCCTATCAGGGATTGAAACTCCAGTAATCCTCCACAATTAGGTGGCGGTGTTTCGCCGGAAAAAACCTAAAACCCTATCAGGGATTGAAACGTGGTAAGCTTTCGAGGCGCTTGAGCGCTCGATAAAGCCGGAAAAAACCTAAAACCCTATCAGGGATTGAAACAAATTTACTGCTTGAAAAATCTTCTGTTTCTGCTCCTGCCGGAAAAAACCTAAAACCCTATCAGGGATTGAAACATTTCTGCTCGCTCTAATTCTCTTGATAAAATTGAGCCGGAAAAAACCTAAAACCCTATCAGGGATTGAAACTTTTGGGGCACTAGCCTAACTCAGGCTGCTATCGCCGGAAAAAACCTAAAACCCTATCAGGGATTGAAACTTATCAATTTTCTTTTCTCTTTCAAGTTGCTGAGCGCCGGAAAAAACCTAAAACCCTATCAGGGATTGAAACAAATCCCTCGGCAACTACGAAAACTGCAAATTGGGCCGGAAAAAACCTAAAACCCTATCAGGGATTGAAACAAATCAAAACTGTTACTTGGAGCTAAAGGCGGCTTTCGCCGGAAAAAACCTAAAACCCTATCAGGGATTGAAACACCACCAATTGCAAGCAAGAACTGAAATTCTCGATGTTTCAAGCCGGAAAAAACCTAAAACCCTATCAGGGATTGAAACGTAAGTCTGCGCTTTGGATTCAGCCCAAACACGCGCCGGAAAAAACCTAAAACCCTATCAGGGATTGAAACATCAATTCCATATCATTGTGGAGATTATCTACCGCCGGAAAAAACCTAAAACCCTATCAGGGATTGAAACGAATTCTTGTTAGGAAAAAAGTTTTTATTGTATGCCGGAAAAAACCTAAAACCCTATCAGGGATTGAAACTGAATTTTAGTTAATAAATGATGGGGGAATCCCCGCCGGAAAAAACCTAAAACCCTATCAGGGATTGAAACCTTTGTAAGAGGTTTATTGATTAATAATGAATCGCCGGAAAAAACCTAAAACCCTATCAGGGATTGAAACATGAGAGGTATTCTATCTCTCAACTACAAGCTATAATGCCGGAAAAAACCTAAAACCCTATCAGGGATTGAAACGCAGCGGCCAAAATCAGCATACCCGCCCCAGGCTGCCGGGCCGGAAAAAACCTAAAACCCTATCAGGGATTGAAACTTCTAAAACAGACTGCTGTTTTTTTTCAAAGGCCGGAAAAAACCTAAAACCCTATCAGGGATTGAAACCTGAGTTTTAACCGAAGTGCCTGGATAATTTCATCGCCGGAAAAAACCTAAAACCCTATCAGGGATTGAAACTATCCAGTCTCCGGTGTAGTTCTGAAAGCCTTTCCCGGTCGGAAAAAACCTAAAACCCTATCAGGGATTGAAACTTACCCGGAGATTCAGTTGGTATCGCTTGACGCGCCGGAAAAAACCTAAAACCCTATCAGGGATTGAAACCAAAGCGCACAACTCAGAAACACGCAAACCCGCATAGTGCCGGAAAAAACCTAAAACCCTATCAGGGATTGAAACGTTGGCGCTCTCATTGGTAGCGCTGATCTAAAAGCCGGAAAAAACCTAAAACCCTATCAGGGATTGAAACAGCCACTTGCCCGCCTATCCGACCTTAACGAGCGCCGGAAAAAACCTAAAACCCTATCAGGGATTGAAACAAAACTTTTGTTCTTGCTTCATGCTGATCGGCTCCGCCGGAAAAAACCTAAAACCCTATCAGGGATTGAAACGGCGGGGTAGGTTAGTAGGGATGCACTGGCGGTCGGCCGGAAAAAACCTAAAACCCTATCAGGGATTGAAACCTTTCTCGATTCACTCTCACAGGTAGGACAGTTAGGGCCGGAAAAAACCTAAAACCCTATCAGGGATTGAAACTTGATATTTTTCCACCGCAGCCCGATCGCCTCGGGCCGGAAAAAACCTAAAACCCTATCAGGGATTGAAACTTGTATTGCTGAAACTTTACCCACCAATTACAAAAATCGCCGGAAAAAACCTAAAACCCTATCAGGGATTGAAACTCATGAGTCGGCAACAGGATTTTATTAAAAAGAATGCCGGAAAAAACCTAAAACCCTATCAGGGATTGAAACTCGTGGATGAATGACACGGGGCAATTTTCGAGCCGCCGGAAAAAACCTAAAACCCTATCAGGGATTGAAACAGAAAGATGTCATCTGTGTCTCGTTCGCAGGTTAAGCCGGAAAAAACCTAAAACCCTATCAGGGATTGAAACCCCTACTGGTTGCCGGAACATCTCAGACCACTCCGCCGGAAAAAACCTAAAACCCTATCAGGGATTGAAACAATTTAATGCTGCGAGATTTTCGCACCAATTTAGCCGGAAAAAACCTAAAACCCTATCAGGGATTGAAACATCGCACCTTTGAAACTTACTGCCAAAGTGAGTGCCGGAAAAAACCTAAAACCCTATCAGGGATTGAAACAATAATCCATGTGCCGTACCATTTCCAGTTACTCGGCTGCATGCCGGAAAAAACCTAAAACCCTATCAGGGATTGAAACGTTGAACAAACTCCACCGCGCTTGGTTTGCTCGAGCCGGAAAAAACCTAAAACCCTATCAGGGATTGAAACATTGGGCGCTGCTAGCTCCCAGGGGTTTCGGCGGTGATTGAGCCGGAAAAAACCTAAAACCCTATCAGGGATTGAAACAAGAAAAGCCCACGCCGACGGGCCATCAAAATCGCCGGAAAAAACCTAAAACCCTATCAGGGATTGAAACTCCTTCCCTTCTCCGGGGCGCGTTCCCTCTGGGCTTTTTCGCCGGAAAAAACCTAAAACCCTATCAGGGATTGAAACAATCAGGCAACTCTGACAGGAACGCGGCTATCCAAAGCCGAAAACAACCTAAAACCCTATCAGGGATTGAAACTATGGGTCAAGCTAGTTAGCGCTTGAATGGCAAGTGTACGCCGAAAACAACCTAAAACCCTATCAGGGATTGAAACGCCAAATCCCTTCAAGATTGTTGCGAGAATATTGAAGCCGAAAACAACCTAAAACCCTATCAGGGATTGAAACTTGTATCTTCCGAGCGAATCTTCCTGCCAATCTGGCCGAAAACAACCTAAAACCCTATCAGGGATTGAAACATTGGTGTAGAGCCAGGATAGGCGATGAGTGCAGACGGCCGAAAACAACCTAAAACCCTATCAGGGATTGAAACAACCCCTAAAGCATACTACTTTTAATACTACTTTTGCCGGAAAAAACCTAAAACCCTATCAGGGATTGAAACCCAGCACTTCCTACACTCTCGCCACACTCTCGTAGCCGGAAAAAACCTAAAACCCTATCAGGGATTGAAACCTTTTATACTATGGCAAGTGAACTAAAAAATCAAGCGCCGGAAAAAACCTAAAACCCTATCAGGGATTGAAACATAGAAGCAAAAGCGAAACTGGTTGCGCTTTTGCCAGAGCCGGAAAAAACCTATTTCCCCATCTAGGGCTTGAAAGACCCAAACTACAAAATTATTGGCTCAAAAATAGACCTCTCCTCTCTCTTTCTATCTCCTCCCATAACCTCAAGCAATCGATCGACTACACGCCTCCAAGTAAAATTTTCAGCCACAAAAGCCGGGCCCGCAACCCTCGCTTTCGCAGCCAATCCAGGCTGTTCGATCGCCCTTTGCATCAAATCAGTCAAATGTTCCCACTCAGGAGCTAAGATAAATAAGGTTTCCCCCTCCCTCGCCACAGCCCTAAATTTACTCTCAATCCGCAGTGCAAAGTCCGATCGCGTAAAATCATCTGTAGGGCCGCCCGCAGTGCAAATAACCGGCAAACCGCAAGCAGCAGCTTCCAACACCGGCAGATTAAAACCTTCTGCCAAATAGGGAGAAACATAAACGTCTGCAGCTTGGTAAAACTCAGCTATTTGAGCAAAAGATAGCTGGCTACCAGTATAAATTAATCTTGGTAAAACCCTCGCTCTTTCCGCATCGTTGAGCACAACTCGGCAGGCTTGGGCAATCTCGTCTCTCGACGGATAAAGCAGTTCTGAACCTTTTAAAACTAATCTCGCATCTGGATATTTGTCAACTACCGCAGCGAAGGCTTTTAATAAAGGGCGAATGCCTTTGCGATCGGTTTGTCCTCCGATGTTTAAAAATATAAAAAAGTTTGACCAGCCCAAGCTTTCGCGCAGTGCTTGACGCCGATCGCCCGCAGCAGGATAATAAATCTTAGGATCGACTCCCAAAGGTACAACGGCAATGCGATCGGCCTCAACACCGCTGCGAATTAAGCCGGCTTTTGACCAGGCTGAAGGTGTAATAATTTTGGTTTCTGAGTTAACCGCAGTTTCGGCGATCGACTTAACCCCCATCCCCCGCAATACTGTACTGGTAACAATCCCCCATTCTGTGGCTGCAAATACCCAAGTTTGAGCGCTGCTGGATGCCGAGAAGTCCCACGGGCAGTACATTCGCAGGGTAACATCGGCTGACTGATTTACCGCAGGGCTCTTAATGCTGCGAAGTAATGTTTCATTTGGGCGATCGAACAAACTAATTTTCGTCTCCCAAGCTGGGTCAATGTAGGGCATATCGCGGTGGAAAAGCTCAATTTGTCCTCGCGGGCGATTCCCTACGGGATAGCTGCGCCGCGCGTGCATTTCCAGCAGTTGAAATTGATTGGCTACGCAATAGGAATGATAAATAAAACGCCAGCCTTCAACAATAATCTGCAATTCAAAACTCCCGCTTTTGGAATTAAAAATTTAACTAATAATCAGAAATTGGTAATTAGTAATTAGCCAGCAAAAATTACCAATTACCAATTACCAGAAAGAATAGGTTTACAGCCAGAGCCCCGATCGGGAGAAATTAAAAGAAGACTGTTCATTACTCCAATCCTCTTCCTTCCAGGTAGATGTCGGTATCCCAGGTCAACTGTCAACTGTCAACTGTCAACTGTCAACTGTCAACTGTCAACTGTCAACTGTCAACTGTCAACTGTCAACT
>NZ_JAUBUJ010000102.1:0-32289 GCF_036705405.1 Microcoleus sp. B13-B6 | reverse complement strand
ACTGGCATCAATTACCGCAACTGTCCCCATTCAACTTGGGTAGCATCGTTACGGCCTAAAACTTAGAGGCGCGTGGCTCACGCGCTCTCTCTGAAATCAAGTACAACCGTACCATCGCCCCACAATTGTCACTGCCTTCTCATTGCCTAGTTTAACAAGTTTCTCCGCATTTGCTTTGACTACAAATTTCACTGGCTTGCCGAAGTAACGCTATTAGCATTCTGGCAGCAAAAAAATATTGAGGCACTTCGCTTTTTTGTACAAAAGTGCGGTAGCACTGCATTCAATCTACCAAACAAACTGAACTGCAACTCAAGAAGAGAAAAACGCTACCGCCATTGTTCCGATACATTAATATGCAATAGCTGAATGGCTATCACAAAGCGGCAATTAAAAAAGCAGCCTTAACAGCCTATTCAATTAGTTCGGCTTGCTCAATTGTGAAAGTACAGCTTGCTATAAATGCTACCACTTTTGAGCCTCTGCTACATTTGCCTAAAATTGGAGTGTAGAGCTTGCTGTTAAATTATTAAATTGATATTAAGTGTACCGGGACAGGAAAAAACCTCAAAATTAACTTTTTAAGACTAAGTTTTCATGCGTTTTCATGCGTTTTTCGCTGTTTGTCCTGAGAATGTGCGAGTAAACTTGTGCAAACTCAACTTAATTTTTAGCGGAATTTGGGGGCTTATTCGCAGCAAAAAACGCATGAAAACTCAAACTTATGCCAGAGAGGAAGCTTGCACAAAAAGCAGGAATGAGTCGTAGCAAGCAATGTTGGGAGATATATTTATACCGATAGCGGTAAAGGAGAGTTGCGGCTAAGTTTTCTGAAACTTATAATGCGATCGCTCCTACCTACAACGGTTTCAAGCAACCGGGGCGAGCGCTGTATTCGCTACTAGGCTCTTGCCCTTCAACGAGCGCCTCGCAGTAAATTAAAGTCGCCACACCTTAATTATTCGCTATTCGCGAATGTAGAATAAAGGAAACAAGGAAACAATGCACGAGCTCATCCGCTATGCTAAAACCCCAAGATATCCTTGCAATACTCAAAGTCCACAGTTGGGATTCAACGAACTGGACGTACAGTTCTCTCGCTCAAAGCTTGGGCATGAGCGCATCAGAAGTTCATGCTGCCCTTGAGCGTTCTGAAGCTGCCGGTCTGTATTATGGCTCCGAGCGGAAAATTTTGAAGCAAGCGGTGTTGGAATTCCTGGTTCACGGGTTGCGCTATGTATTCTACGCCCAGCCAGGCCCCCTCTCGCGGGGATTGCCAACTGCACATTCTGCTGAGCCGTTGAAAAGCAAGCTGGTTGCCTCACCGTCTGAGGTTTACGTCTGGCCTGACCCTCAAGGTGTCGTGAGAGGGCAGGCAATCGCGCCTCTGTACCGCTCAGTCCCCCAAGCTGCCAGTAACGATCCAAAACTTTATGCCTTACTCAGCTTGATTGACGCTATTCGAGTTGGTCGGGTGCGGGAGCAACGTTTAGCTGCTAGCGAACTTGAAAAGAGGATCGTCGCTCTATGAATCAGCAGATATTCATGCTGGAAACAGTCGCCCGGGTACTCTCTCAAGTACGCACTACCATCGTTTTCACAGGAGGAGCAACGATATCCCTGTATCTGGACGAAGTGGCGGCTCCTGATATTCGACCTACCGATGATGTTGATTGTGTTGTTGAAATCACATCCAGAGCTGAATATTACCACTTCTCGAACTTGTTGCGAACCCTTGGGCTTCAAGAGAGTACAGAATCAGGCGCACCGCTGTGTCGCTGGCAGTATGAGGGCATTTCAATTGATGTGATGCCGTGCGATGAATCGGTGCTGGGGTTTTCCAACCGCTGGTACAAGCCAGGTATTGCTAATTCTATTCACTACCAACTTCCAAGTGGTAGGCAAATCCTAATTTTTTCAACGCCTTACCTCCTCGCCTCCAAAATAGAAGCTTTCACGGGTAGAGGCGCAGGTAACTTTTATTTTAGTTCTGATATTGAAGACATCGTGGCATTGCTTGACGGGTGTTTTAGTTTGTTCGAGGAAGTGCAGCAAGCTGACGAAGAAGTGAAAGCATTTTTATCAGAATGGTTTCGAGCCGAGCTTGCAAATCTGTGCTCCATCGCGCCTGCTTTCCTCTCACCCGTTGCTAAAATTTCAGGTCGCACTCGCTTGCTATTGGAAAGAATTGAAAGGCTGGCGATGGTAGTTTAGTAGTTGACTGTTAGAAATTATACTCTGCCTTATCAAACTGGGTTGAACAGTCAGCTAATTTAGGATGCTTTTGTGCTTGCAAGCTTTCTCGAAAGCTACGTAGGGGCTTATTTGTTACGTTTCTTAATATCATGTCCTATTTTGCAAGTATCTCGGCTGTACCCCTACTAGGAGAACTTTACCAGCAAGAGCAATGAACAGGCTTATGCAGTATTGCGATAGTTGAAGAAGTTCGTCATCTCTGGAACAAAACCCCTCTATTTTGTATAATTTTACCTAAGTTTTTTATCAGTAAATGCTCAACTAAACGGTTGTGCTATTCGTCAAAATTGAGATATAAAAAACCAATAGCATTGGAGTTTGAATGTGATTTTTGATAAAGATAAATCCCAAATTCGCTCGTTAAATAGTCCTTATAATTTCGCTCTGGTAAGACGGATCATCCTTAATGCGATCAACCAAGAAATAACTTTCCAGCATAGCCTGCGACAAAAAATTAAACGGGCTGCGATGAACAATGACTATATAATACAAATCTTCAAATGCTTTCGTCAAGCATGATTGAGGTGCTCTTACCCTGCTTGTAATTAATGAGAATTGTCGGCAGCGTGCGATCGGATAGCTGAACAGTTACCAAAATTTGGTATGATATTATTCAAATATTTATCCTACAACCATGTCTGAATCCCGAAGACTTGAGGAAGCCGTAGACTTTGCCGACAATTCAGAGCCGCGCTGTCCCTGTATCCTGTTACTAGACGTTTCCGGCTCTATGGGCGGCGCACCCATTAAAGCCTTAAATGATGGATTACACATCTTCAGAGACGATCTGAATAAAGATGGCTTAACCAAAAAGCGCGTTGAAGTAGCTATTGTGACTTTTGAGAGTACGGTAAAGGTGGTTCAGGATTTTGTAACTGCCGATAAGTTTCAGCCACCAACCCTAGATGTAGGAGGAGCAACCTACATGGGAGCTGGAATTGACAAAGCTTTAGACATTCTTCAAGCGCGAAAAGCCTCGTATAAGGCAAATGCAATCAATTATTATCGCCCTTGGATATTTATGATTACAGATGGTTCACCCAGTGACAATGAAGTTGTCAATCGGGCGGCCCAACGGATTCGGGATGAGGAAGCTAGAAAAAAAGTTGCTTTCTTTGCTGTGGGTGTAGAAGGGGTGAATATGACTCGCCTCAGTCAAATTGTCGTCCGCCCACCTATGAAGTTAACAGGGCTGAATTTTGAGGAGATGTTCCAATGGCTGTCAGCTAGTATGAGTGGAGTATCTCATTCTCAATTAGATGAACAAGTTCCCCTGCAAAAGCCCGGATGGGGTTCTGTTTGATGAAGTACGAAGTTTAGTTTAAGCCGATCGCATCCCATATTTAAAATCTTTTTCAGCGGAAGTATAAAGCCGAATTTTATTTTAAATTAAGGAAGATGTTTCGGGTGCTCCACCGCGTCAAACATCGAAAACTGG
This sequence comes from Microcoleus sp. B13-B6, assembly GCF_036705405.1. NCBI lineage: Bacteria > Bacillati > Cyanobacteriota > Cyanophyceae > Oscillatoriales > Microcoleaceae > Microcoleus > Microcoleus sp. B13-B6. Next base: position 28,595 of record NZ_JAUBUJ010000102.1, on the reverse strand, counting down.
ACTTAAGCATGGGATTCCAGAAACCGGGTTTTTTACGAAAAAACTTTGTTAGAGCATCGTAGACTGAGTAAAAACCCGGTTTCTTTGGTCGGGGTGCGTCCAAAACGGAAGGAAATATAGATGATTCCGTTACATCCTCAGTTTATTACCAAAAACGGTAAAAAAGAATTTGCAGTGATACCTTACGAAGAATTTGCATCACTTCAAGAATTAATTGCTAATGTGGAAGATTTGATGAATTTGAGGGCGGCAAAAAAGGAAGATGGAGATCGACCTTCTGTGCCGCTAGCAGAGGTGAAAAAAATGTTAGGATTGTAGAGGGTTGTGGTGGGGATTCGTATGCAATTCAAGCGTCAGTCTAATGGACAAGTGATTACTCTAGGGCCGTGGTTAGGTGGTGGTGGTGAAGGGGCAATTCACGAATTCCCTCCAGATGCGTCACTGGTGGCGAAAGTTTATCACGCCAACAAGCTAAAAGATATTGATAGTGACAAACTTCGAGTAATGTTGACTAACCCCCCTGATGACTCAGTAGCAAAATCTCACAGGTGTGTCTCGATTGCTTGGCCGGTTGATTTACTACTTTCTATCAATGGTCATCAGCAAATCATTGGCTTCCTCATGCCGCGAGTGCCGAAGCAGCAAGTGCGACCCATCCACGATTACTACACCCCTAAAACTCGCCGTGAGGAAAATCTCGGTTTTAATTACCTCTCCTTGCACCGCACGGCGCGAAACTTTGCAGGCGCGATGAGTGCTTTACACGCGAAACAGTATGTCATTGGCGATGTGAATGAGTCGAATATCTTGGTTTATGACACAGCGATGGTAACGCTGGTAGATACGGATTCCTTTCAGGTTCCCGATTTCCAACAGGGCAAAGTTTATCGCTGTCCGGTGGGGAAAGCGGAGTATACACCCCCGGAACTTCAGGGTAAGACGTTTTCAGATTATGACCGCACGCCGGAACATGATTTGTTTGGGTTAGGGGTGTTGATTTTTCAGTTGTTGATGGAAGGGATGCACCCTTTTGCGGCAGTGTATCAAGGAACTGGGGAACCACCACCAACGGAGAAGCGGATTTTAACAGGGCATTTTCCCTACGGAACCAAGAAAGTGCCTTATGGCCCTGCGCCAAGGGCAGTACCTTTTGAGGTGTTGCATCCGAGGCTGCGGGAGTTGTTTGTGTACTGTTTTGAGGATGGGCACAGTAAGCCCCAAGCGCGACCTGATGCTCGGACTTGGATGAAGGCATTAGATGAAGCAGAAAAAGCTTTGGTGAGTTGTGGGGTAAATTCTGAGCATCGGTATGGAGGACATTTGAGCGATTGTCCTTGGTGTGAGAGGAAAAAACAACTCAAAGGAATCGATCCATTTCCGGCAATGTCAGGGGGACAATCTAATATTCCTGTCCAAATTCCTTTGCAGCCTGCAAGCAAACCCAAGCCTGTTAGTTCGCCGGCACCTACTCCGACTCCTAACCCTACCGCAATTCCTTATCAGCCGATTCCTACCGCAACACCTACACCTACATCTGGGAATATCCCTTCAACTAATACGACAAGGCGTACTATTTTACAATGGGCGGGTTTTGCCGGAGGCGGGTTTATTGTTGCTGTGCTCAGTCAAACTCTTTGGAATAAACTTACTCCTTCTGCTAATAACCCATCGCCTTCCTTAAAAACATTTCAATTTCAAACAGTAACGGTTAATTCAACGGGGCAAATTACCAACCGCCGCGAAGAAAAAGCCAAGTTTTTTACAGAAAATCTCGGCTTCTACATCACGATGGACATGATCGCGATTGATGGGGGCAGTTTCGTGATGGGTTCCCCCAGTACAGAAAAAGAGCGAAATGACAATGAAGGGCCACAGCATAAAGTCACTGTAGCCCCTTTTTTTATGGGAAAATATGAAGTAACTCAGGCTCAGTGGCGTGCAGTGGCAGGCTTACCGAAAGTAAATATCGACCTCGATTCTAATCCATCCTATTTCAAAGGTGATGATTTGCCCGTTGAGCAGGTTTATTGGTACGAGGCGGTAGAAGCTTGCGCGAGGTTATCTCGATTAACAGGGCGTGATTATCGCTTACCGAGTGAAGCGGAATGGGAGTATGCCTGTAGAGCAGGTACAACAACGCCTTTTTACTTCGGAGAAACAATTACCTCCGACTTAGTTAATTTTTATGGCTCTGCTGTTTACGGTGCTGCACCCGAGGGAATCTATCGTCAGAAGACAACAGATGTAGGCTCTTTTCCCCCTAATGCCTTTGGTTTATACGATATGCACGGCAACGTCTGGGAGTGGTGCGCCGATCCTTGGCACGATAGTTACGAAGGAGCACCTACGGATGGAAGTGTCTGGGATGAAAAAAATAATGATAATCGTTATCAAAAGAGTGCTGATTTATTAACAAAGTCAAGAAATGATGACAGAAGACGGCTGCAGCGCGGTGGTTCGTGGCGCAATTCTCCGCGGTATTCCCGCTCGGCCCTTCGCGACTATTTTGCGCCGGACACCCGCAACTTCAACTACGGTTTTCGTTTTGTGTGTGTGGCTGCGTGGACTAAATAGCGCTTGACACTTTTGCCCTTTTATGCTATGCACTTCTTTCTTTTATAGTTGGGTTGTCGGCAGAGGCGACTCGATTTATTTTCGCTCAAATCACTGTTGAGACTGCTAAGTAGTAGGGTTCGTCTTTTACATTGTGCCTTACACTCTCCCCCCTGCTCTCTAGAATTGTCTCTTTTTCTGGAATAGTGTGCTAATATAGTTCATAGTTACTTATTAACTTAGGTAACTAATTTTTAGCTCAATCTAATTTATTTATGGAAAACGCAGAAGTTAAGAACTCCTCAGATATTGAAGTGCTAAAACAGGCAGCCGATGCTGGAACAGAAAAGGTAATGCAGGTCCTTAAAAAATTATCTAAGAATTCTTTAGATATAGAAGCGTTAAACGAAGCCGACGCTGAAATCGAAAATTTAGAGCCGATCCTTAAAAAATTGATAGCTCTGGAAAAACACAAAAATGCCTTCTGAAAATGGAGTTATGCAGAGTAGGGGTATAGCCGAGAGGTAGAGTCGAGGGGAGTGTTACCACTCCACCCCTCTCTACCTCTCGGCTGTACCCCTTGTAGTAGTTCTGCTCCTGGCTCAGAATATGAGTTGTTACTGTCTTTACACAAATCTCATGAGATGTGACGCCGGGCACCTTTGGATAATTCTTCAACCTGGGCTTTAAGGTCAGAGGGTATTTTTATATTGACCCCTGAAGTGATAAGAAGTTGAAGAATTTCGACCATTTCTTCTTTGGTAATATCAGCTTGGGGCTTAAAGGTGTAGTCGGGTTCAGGATTGAGTGTAAAGGTTTCGCGAGAAAAAGACATAATTATTTTCTCCAGACAATTTAAAAGACTTTTTAAGTATAGCCATTAAGAAAAAATTTGTACAAAGCTTGTCTGCTTTTCCCCGCCTAGCCATAGCACTTTTAAACATAGGGTCAGAATATTCCAGTATCCCCGCCTAGAACAAGGTTTTGGAGTGAGTGGGAGAATTACCCTTTCCCCGTCTAAACTCCTAGCGGGATTTTTACGACTGGCCGCCATTGTCTTCTTCTTCGTCACAATTAAAAAATCGGCCATCGGAAAAATAGCCGCCAGCCCGTCCGGCTGAGGACACCCAAAAATCGTGTGTCACGCGCTTGAAACTACTGGGGCTACTGCTAGACTAAGTGAAACGCTTGACACAAGGGATTCACTTGTTATGCCTAACCCTAAAGGAGCAACTGCACTGTCAAGAATCTAAAATCTGAATCTAAAACCTGAAATTATTTGACCAAAAAGAGCGGCCGGTGTTCTGTTGGCTGTCGGCAAGTGCGATCGCACTGGGAGACAGTTGCCAGAACCGGAATCCCTCAATTACTCGAAAGTTGGGAGATTTTTCTTAGCTCAAAACATCCCATCAAGTAAATCGGTAACGTCTCTTTGGTCGCGGCCGCGATTATCGTCATACACCATCAAGGTATTGAGATTCTTGTGCCTGCTGAGTTTCTGAACTTTTCGCACATCCCCGTCTGTTGCGTCCAGTGCCGCCGTGATTGCCGAGTGACGGATGCGGTGAGGTGACATTTGCTTGGTAATGCCAGCACTTTCACAGTGACGAACAATGATTCTTCTCAAGCCGTCGCCCGTCAGCCGATGACCTGTATTAGCAAAGTCGAGGGCCGTAAACAGTGGGGCATCTTGAGAGGAATTGCCGCCCCTGGCGTCCAACCAATCGGTAATTGCCTGAACAGTGACCGCCCCCAAGTCCACCACCTCAGCTTGCGTCCCGCGTCCCTTTCCAAAAATCCGCAAAGTCTTACCGGCCGGGTCAAAGTCGCGAATGTTCAACTGACTAATCTCATTTCGCCGCAAAGCATTGCCCCACAACAGGCGCAACAAAGCATAATCACGCTTCCCTGCTAGTGTTGCCAGATCGCACTGCTGCAAAATCCGCTCAAAAGTTGGTCGGTCAACCCCAGTCGTATCGCGGTAGGAAGTGACTTTCTCCCCCTTGATGTCGCCCAAAGCATAATGACACGCGCCCAGTTTGCGGCCCATCTCCACCAAACTTTTGATAGCCGCTAGCCGCCGATTAACAGTCGCCTCCTTCAGCCCTTTGTCAATCAGCTTAGCTTTGTACTTCAACACCACCGACACCGCTTGACGTTCTTCCAGGTGCAGGAACTCCAAAACATTGTCAGGGACGGCGGGCATCCCCGTCATAGTTACTAAAAAATCATTCACGTCCCGCTCATAGGCGCGGCGGGTATTTTCGGAGCGCTTGTCGGCAAGTAATTGTTTGAGCACGTCGGGGTCAGTGTCTACAGTATCGAAATATCTTTCAATTTTGGCATCGAGGGAAGCTTCGAGGCGGACGATGGAAAAGTCGGTGTTATTCATGATTGCGGTCTTGATAATTATCCTTATCAATAGCAAAAAATCATGAAAGCAGAATTTTCCATCGCCCGCCTGGAAGCTTCCCTCGATGCCAAAATTGAAAGGTATTTCGATACTCTAGATACCGATCCAGACGTGCTCAAACAATTACTCGCCGACAAGCGCTCCGAAAATACTCGCCGCGCCTACGAGAGGGACGTAAATGACTTTTTGGTAACTATGACAGGGACGCCCGCCTTGCCTGATAACGTTTTGGAGTTTTTACACCTTGAGGAACGGCAAGCAGTTTCGGTGGTTTTGAAGTACAAAGCTAAGCTGATCGACAAGGGACTCAAGGAAGCGACTGTTAATCGGCGGCTGGCGGCTGTTAAATCGTTGGTGGAAATGGGTCGCAAGCTCGGCGTGTGTCATTACAGTTTGGAGGATATCAAGGGAGAGAAAATTGTCGGCTACCGAGATACGACGGGCGTTGATACTAAGACTTTTGAGCGAATTTTGCAGCAGTGCGATCTGGCAACAAAAGCTGGGAAGCGTGATTATGCTTTGTTGCGCTTGCTGTGGGGCAATGCTTTGCGGCGAAACGAAATCAGTCAGTTGAGTGTTTGTGACTTTGATCCTGTCGGTAAGACTTTGCGGATTCTTGGCAAGGGACGCGGTACGCAAGCTGAGACGATCGATTTGGGTTCTGCGACAGTGCAGGCGATCGCCGATTGGTTAGAAGCAAGAGGAAGTTTCTCGCACGATAGCCCGCTTTTTATAGCACTTGACTCCGCCCACAGCGGACACAGACTTAGCGGCGATGGCATTTGCAAAATGGTTGTCCGTTATAGCGAAAAGGCTGGTATCAAAAAACAGATGTCCCCTCATCGCATCAGACACTCAGCTATCACGGCGGCACTGGACGCAACAGACGGGGATGTGCGGAAGGTTCAGAAACTCAGCAGGCACAGGAATTTAAATACGCTCATGATCTATGACGACAACCGGGGGCGCGACCAGCAAGACATTACCGAGTTACTAGATGGGATGTTTTGAGTGTTTTACCGGCTTGTATCAGTAATTTGTTGATTAGGTAGGGCTTGTTTTTGCCTGTCATCAAGTCCCAGAGTTGGCAGCGGGTCAGAAGGCTGGCGGCTAAACGGCACTGGAGCAGGATTTGGCTCATGTTATTACTAACAATATATGTTTTATAAAAATATATACGTTTAATAACAAGCTGGGAGTAGAATCGTTTTATGCAAGAAACGTTTTTCACCAGCAAGCAGGCGGCTGATATTACAGGCTGTACCCTTCGCCAATTGCAGTATTGCCGAGAGAAGGGGGTTGTTGTGCCTGCGATTAGCGGGACAGGTACGGGGCGGAGTGTTTATTACTCTCGGTCTGATTTGGCGGCATTGGTGGCGATCGCCTATTGGCTGTCTGTGGGGTTGAGTTTTGAGTGGGCGAGGGAAGCGCTGAAGAATTTGAAGGAAAGAGAACCGGAGTTTTTTACCCCATCCCAAAGAGTGCGGTTAATGCTGTACCGTCATCCTACTGAGCAATCTTTTGATTTAGCTGAGTTTGATAGCTCGAAGGCGATCGCGCTTTGGGCAGAGGGGTTGCGTGTTGTGCCTGTATGGTTAGATGTCATCCATCAGCGGTTAGAGGCGCGGTTGAAGGGCTGGGGGAAATGCGCCTAGTCTCTATGTTGTGAGAAGAATAGATAGAAACCATCTTCACGGAAGGCTACCGTAACAGGCTAGGATGATCTTAAAAAGCTGATGACAATTAAATATTTATGAAAACACTTAAAGAACTTTGCACACCTCGCTCAAGTATCTTTGATCGCTCTAGACGAGACACAGTATTAGACCTGATAGACCTGATTGAAGACAGCATCAATGCAGATGATTTTTTTGCGGAAAACTACCTGACTGATGGCATGAAACGCTTACTAAAGGAAGCTTTTAGGCGATTTAACAGCAATTCTGCTCAGGGAGTATTTGTTCTCACCCAAGCAATGGGCGGTGGCAAGACTCATAATATGATCGCTTTGGGATTATTGGCAAAAAATCCACACCTGCGATCGCAGGTTATGGGCAACCTTTATGAATCTGTAAAATTGGAAGCAGTCCGCGTAGTGGCTTTTACTGGACGGGAGAGTGATACGCCGTTGGGACTTTGGGGAGCGATCGCTGAACAGTTAGGCAAAAAAGAGCAGTTTAATCAATATTATTCTCCCCTCTCCGCACCCGGACAGACTGCCTGGGTTAATCTCCTCAAAGGAGAGCCTTTGCTAATTCTACTGGACGAACTGCCTCCGTATTTGGAAAATGCTAAATCTAAAGAAATTGGTAACTCAGACTTAGCACAGGTAACAGCAACAGCATTAGCTAACCTTTTAACTGCTGTTGCCAAAGAAGATTTAACAAATGTCTGTGTGGTGATTTCCGACCTAAAAGCTACTTACCAAGGTGGTTCTGAACAAATTAACAAGACATTGGAAAACCTGAAAGGTGAAGTGGGACGGGCAGCAATTACTTTAGAACCTGTTGCTCTCAATACTGATGAACTTTACCATATTCTCCGCAAGCGGTTATTTGAGAAACTACCAGACGAGAGCGAAATCTTGGAGGTTGCCCGCGCTTACGCCAAAGCAGTTAGTGATGCCAAGCAAATGGACATTACCAATGCCTCCCCAGACACATTTACTACCCAACTAAAAGAATCTTATCCCTTTCACTTTGCTATCCGCGACCTTTACGCCCGTTTTCGAGAAAACCCTGGTTTCCAGCAAACTCGCGGTTTAATTCGGCTGATGCGAGTAGTAGTATCCAGATTATTTGATGCCCAACAAGGTAAAGCTGATCAACTCTACTTAATTCATGCCCACGATATTGACTTAAATGATCGTGATACCTTAGCAGAAATTACCCAAATTAACACGACATTAGAGAATGCTATCAGTCACGATATTGCTTCCAATGGGCAGGCGATCGCTGAAAATATGGATTCCCATTTAGGGGGTACTGATGCCCAAGATGCCTGTAAGTTGTTGTTAGTTTCTTCTCTCTCCAGTGTTCCCAATGCTGTTGTTGGTTTGTCCCGCTCAGAAGTAGTATCGTATCTATGCGTTCCAGGGCGGGATGTTTCCAAAATTCCTAAAGATATTTTAGGAGTTCTTTCTACTAAAGCTTGGTATTTGCACTCCAATACCGAAGGCAAACTTTATTTTAGAAACCTTGAGAATTTAGTAGCCAAACTCAGATCTACTGTCGGCCATTACAGTCGTGAATTTTCATTTAAAGAACTGCGAAGCTTCTTTGTAAAAGTGTTTGAACCTACCATGAAAGATTGTTATCAGGAAGTATTAGCCCTGCCTCCTATAGATGAAATCAAAATTAAAGCTGATAAAGTTACTCTCGTAATTTACGAACCATATAGCAGTGGTGGGTTGCATCCAGACCTACAAAAACTCTATGCTGACTTAGACTATAAAAACCGAATTCTTTTCCTTTCTGGCGTTCGTGGCACTCTGGAAGCTTTACTAGAAACAGCAGCAGAACTTAAGGCTATTAGCTACATTCTCGACGAAATGAAAGCGCAAAAAGTAGCAGACAATGATCCGCAATTTATGGCAGCTAAGGATATGCAGGATAATATTAAGTTCCGTCTGCTCATTGCTACCCGCGAAGCTTTTACTACACTTTATTATCCTACCAAAGATAACTTGATGACTGCTGATTTCCAAATGATTTTCAAGGACAACAATTACAACGGTGAAATGCAGATTCGGGAAACCCTGAAAGCAAAGCAAAAATTTACCGAAGATGTGTCCAGTGATTCTTTTTGTAAAAAGTGTGAACAGCGACTGTTTACCCAGAAATCAATGATTTGGTCGGAAGTCAAAAAACGATCTGCAACTAATACAGCTTGGCAATGGCATCGACCAGATGCCCTGGATCACCTTAAAGATGAGTTAATTCATAAAGACCAATGGCGGGAAGAAGGCGGTTATGTAGAAAAACCACCTTTTCCTAAACCCCAAACTGATATCCGTGTTAAAGAAAAACACCGCAACGACGATACAGGCGAAATAACCCTAGAATTAACAGCAGTTCATGGCGATCGCATTCACTATGAAATTGGCTCAACTGTCACCACCGTTTCGCAAATTGTCTCTGACCCCAAAAACTTCTCCACCGTCGAACTAGAAATTAATTTCTTGTGCGTTGACTCACTCGGTGAACATGAAACCGGAAGTTCTCTTACTTGGCGCAACCGCATTACTATTAAATCTCTTACCTTCCAAAGCGGCAATGATAAAATGGTTGAACTAAAAGCTGCCCCAGATGCCCCAATCCGCTACACTACAGATGGTTCTGACCCCAAACTTGGCGGTGGTATCTACAGTGAACCATTTATTGTCCCTTCAGGAACTCTTTGTGTATTGGCAATTGCAGAAAAACAGGGTATTATCTCCCAGACTCACCGCCTAGATATCCAATGGGATAAGGTAGATGATTTTCAGGTTGATTCAGCTAAACCCGCGACTTGGAAACGAGAACATCACCCCAAAACGACAAAAGACGCTTATGAGTTTCTAGGGCGGCTGAAAAAGTACCAAGTTGGTGTTTTTGGTTCCCGCATTACCATTACCGGGAGCCATTGGGTACAACTGTCAGTGGATAGCGATTTGGTTTTTGATGCAGATAAATTAGACTCTGCTGTGAAACACTTGCGATCGCTTTTAGCTGATGGTGAAGTAGAAATTGAAGCGCAGTCACTCAATTTCCCCACGGGACAGCAGCTTTTAGACTGGGTAGCAGAAGTGAAAACTGAACTTAACCGTAATGAGGTACAACAATAGTGGCAATCAAACTCAAATCTGAAGGTTTTGGTTTTGTTCCCACTGAGTCGGAGCATCATTTTTTGGTGACTATTCCTACTAAAAAACCAGAAAATGTTTTTATCTCAGAACATTTCACCTGGGATGAGAGCGAAGCCCGACAGGAGTTGAGCTTTGCCTTGGGAAATGAGGATAATAAAATGCGCGTAATTTTGCCGCGAGTCAAATGGGATGCGATCGCTGATGCTGTCAAAGCAGAATTTAACCAGCGTCTCAGGCAAGATGGACTCAAAACTGGGCAGTGGAAAACCGGAAGAACTGCCCTTTCTCGCTTATTTGGTAAGGAATTAGTATTATTGGCTTGGGGGATTGAAGATGCTGACCCAGCTTTAATTCCTGTAGGAATCAAAAATTGGTTGGGGCTGACGACCGAGGAACGCTGGTGGCTGTTTACCATGACTAATGCTGCTACTGGTCACGCCATTTCTGGACGTGGGAAAGGTTGGCGTAAAGCCGTGCGTTATGCTTTGACAGAAAACCCCGTATCTGATTATAGTCCCCAAAACATAAAGTTACCGCTATTTGACTTACGTTAAATAAACCTGACTTCTATAATAAATGCAATTCCTCTACTAATTAACATAATGCTGTCCTTTATTGAAACTCAATTTCCCGTATCAAAATTATCAAAAGAAAGCTATAAAGAACGCCGAGCAAACTTTAGCCAAACATTAACGGTTATTGGTAAATGGTGGGGACGTAAACCTCTCATTCTAGTACGAGCAGCAATTTTTGGTTTACTATTACCAACATCAACAAATCTGAAAAAAGACCGGGAGATTTTTCTAAAAATTTTGACAATGGATGAGGAAGGGCTTTGGCTGCGTAAATCTCAATCTATTCCTTTAAAAATAGTCTACTCTTATTTAAATGCCAAAGAACGCGAAAAGTTCTTTTCTACTGAATCAACACCTATCAAACGGAAATTTAATAAGGGGATTAAGAAAAGTCAAAAAGAAGAATTACAGAAAATAGTTTTTAATCGTTTATCGTATGATGAAAAGTTGAAATATTGCGACCGACCAGAGCAAATTGATGGGCCTTCCAAACAAGCTTGGGAAGAAATTAACGCTCATCTAGGGACAACGGCGAACAGTTTGTCAGAACTGGTTAGCCAACTTGGAAATCTTCAATTTGGTCGCGTCCCTCGTGTAGGTGATGCAATGTGCGGGGGTGGGAGCGTTCCCTTTGAGGCAGCGCGAATTGGTTGCCAAGCTTATGGTTCTGACCTCAACCCGGTAGCAGCTTTGTTGACCTGGGCATCTCTAAATATTGTTGGGGGCGGTTTTGAAGTGGCTGAACAATTCCGTCGGCTTCAAAGATTAATTTTTGACGCTGTAGATCAGCAGATAAAAGATTGGGACATCGAACAAAATCAACAAGGCTGGCGAGCTGATGCTTATTTATATTGCCATGAGGTCACTTGCCCTGAATGTGGATGGAAAGTACCCTTAGCACCGTCATGGATAATTGCCGCAGGATATCAGGTTATAGTAAAACTTATACCTAATTCGACTAATAAATGCTTCGATTTTGAGATTGAAATGGGAGTCTCAGAGTCAGAATTACGAGTAGCCAAAGAGTCAGGCACGGTAAAAAGTTCATCTCTTGTTTGCCCTCACTGTTACCAAAAAACTCCAATGACTATGATTAGAGGAGATCGCCGCTTTGCCAATCAAACGCAGTATGGCTTACGACTATGGGAAAATGAGGATTTAGTTCCTCGTTCAGAAGACGTTTTTCAAGAACGTCTTTATTGTATTCGTTGGATTAAAACTTACTACGATGCAGAAGGTAAAAAGCAAATTATTCGTAACTATCTTCCGCCTGATGAAGAGGATTTAGCGCGGGAAGAAAAAGTGCTAAATTTATTGAGAGAACGTTTTTATGATTGGCAAGAAAAAGGCTATATTCCCAATCGACGCATTGAATCAGGATACAATACAGACCAACCTATCCGCGAACGTGGATGGACGCACTGGCATCATTTATTCAATCCGAGGCAATTACTTCTTCATGGGACAATGTTAGCCGAAATTTTTGAATTGCAAGGCTTAACTATTACAGACAAGGTTGGATTGTTACTGCGGGTTGGCAGTTGTTTGAATTGGAACTCAAAACTCTGTATCTGGAATAGTGATGCTTCAAAATACCCAGGGTCTACTGAACAAACGTTTGTAAATCAAGCGTTGAACACACAATATAACTATGGAATCAGAACTGTACTAACTATTGAAAAAACATTTTTTGGTGAGGAACTGCGTTCATGCGAATGTGGTAACAATAAAGTTCAGCCTGCCGATGCTAGAAGCATTTCAGAAATTTGCGATTATTGGATTACAGATCCCGCCTATGCTGATGCAGTAAATTACCACGAACTATCTGAGTTTTTCTTATCCTATTACGAAAAACATATTCCTCGCCTTTTCACAGGATGGTATTCCGACAGCAAAAGAGCTTTAGCGGTAATCGGTTCACAAGATAGGTTTCGCAAAAGTATGGTGGAATGCTATCAAAATCTGACTAAGAGAACATCTGAGAATGGTGTTCAAATTGTCATGTTTACACACCAAGATGCCAGTGTTTGGGCTGACTTGGCACTTATTCTATGGGCATCTGGATTACGTGTAACAGCCGCATGGTGTATTGCTACTGAAACTGATTCAGGTTTAAAAGAAGGTAACTATGTTCAAGGAACTGTCCTGCTTGTCCTTCGCAAACAAACTTCAGAAGATACAGCATTCTTAGATGAACTTTATCCCGAAGTTGAAATAGAGGTTAAAGCACAGTTAGACTCAATGTTGGCACTAGAAGATAACGATGATCCTAACTTTAGCGATACAGATTATCAACTAGCTGCTTACGCTGCTGCATTGCGAGTTCTTACCCAATACAAAAATATTGAAGATTTTGATATCGCCTACGAACTTTCTAAACCGCGCAAGAATGGCGAAACCTCAGAAATAGAAAAACTGATTGCTGATGCCGTTAAAATTGCCTGCGATTACCTAGTACCTAAAGGGTTTGATTCTTTCATCTGGAAAAGTCTTACACCCGAAGAAAAATTTTATCTCAAAGGATTAGACATAGAAACTCATGGCGAATATCGTTCCGGTGCATATCAAGAATTAGCCAGAGGTTTTGGCATCAAAGAATATAAATCAATGCTAGATAGCGGTAAAGCCAACGAAACTCGTTTGAAAACCGCCAGCGAATTTGCAGCCAAACAATTAGGGGATATTGGCTTTGGTGCATCCTTAGTTAGAAATACCTTATTTGCTATTCGGGAAATAGTGCGTACAGAAGAAACCCAAAAAGGTAAAACCTGGCTACGAACCGAAATCAAAGATTACTGGAATCAGCGCAAAAATATTATCGAAATCCTGCATTTTCTGTCAGCAATGGGACTGAGACTACCGCATTGGAAAACTGATGCAGATGCAGCGAGATTGTTAGCGGGGGCAGTGGAAAACGATAGTATATAAACTTATAAAGTTAACAGCAAAAATGGGGATTCAAAGGTTTTCTTCGCGGCGAACACAACTAGATCAATCCTTCCTTAATCAAAGATTACAGGGAGCAAAATCTTACGATCGCATAGCCGGATACTTCAGTTCTTCAATGCTGGAAGTGGCAGGAGAAGCCCTAGAAAGCATCACAGGACTAATTCGCATTGCCTGTAATTCGGACTTAGATATACGCGATGTAGAAACCGCTAAATCTGCCAACTTTGCTATCCGCCGCGAGTGGTGTGCATCCCAACCAGAAAAAATCAATTACTATAGCAAGTCGCGCTTTGCCCGTCTTTACGAGTTTCTGCGCTCTGGTAAAATGCAGGTAAAAGTCCTTCCCCTAGAAAAATTTGGTTTAGTACACGGTAAAGCTGGGGTAATTACCCTTACCAATGGCAACCAAACCTCATTTATTGGCAGCACCAACGAAACCTATCGAGCTTGGAAATTAAATTACGAACTACTTTGGGAAGATGATTCCCCAGAAGCTATCCAATGGGTACAAGAAGAATTTGATGCCCTCTGGAATAGTCCCTTTGCTTGCAATCTCTGTGATTTTGTCGTAGAAGATATTGGTCGTCTCGTCAAGCGTACAGTAATTCCCAGCGTTGATATTTGGCGAAAACAACCAGAAGCAGCCGCCCCGATTCTTGAAACACCTGTTTACCGTCAAGAATACGGACTTTGGGAACATCAAAAATACTTTGTCAATTTAACTTTTAATGCTCACCGCACTCCTGACGGTGCAAGATTTGTCTTAGCAGATATGGTGGGATTAGGTAAAACCATGCAGCTTGCCATGTCAGCAATGTTAATGGCACTTTACGGGGACAAACCCATACTAATTTTAGTTCCCAAACCTCTATTGTGGCAGTGGCAGGAAGAGATGAAAAACCTCCTAGATATGCCCTCAGCAATTTGGGATGGCAAGCGGTGGATAGATGAAAATGGCATTGAGTATCCCATAACCGGGGCTGCGGGGATTAAAAAATGTCCTCGCCAAATCGGACTTGTTTCCCAAGGGTTAATTACCAGTAAATCTGAGTCTGTAACATATCTCAAACAACTAACCTATGAGTGCGTGATAGTAGATGAGGCACACCGCGCCCGTCGCAAAAATCTTGCCCCTGATAAAGAACACGAAAAACCAGAACCTAATAACTTAATGGCATTTCTGTGCCAGATTTCTGCCCAAACCAAAAGCCTATTACTAGCAACAGCCACCCCAGTTCAGCTTTATCCTGTGGAAGCATGGGATTTACTGAATATACTTGCCCCCATAGAAAACGAGTCAGTATTGGGAAATATCTGGAGCCATTGGCGCAAAGCAGAAGAAGCACTCGCAGTTGTGACAGGTGAAAATAATTTACCTGAAGATGACCTAGATTTATGGAGTTGGATTCGCAATCCCTTACCGCCATCTTCAGAAGACCGAGATTTTGAAATGATTCGCCGTTCCCTAAAACTACCTGATAGCGAAGCAGTTGCTTCTGGAGATGCGTGGTCAAACCTAAAAAAACCTGACAAACGACGGGTAAAAGATTTAGGACGGAATTTTGCACAACAGCATAATCCCTTTATCCGTCACATTGTTAGACGAACAAGAGAATTTTTGGAAAACACTATTGACCCAGAGACAGGCGAACCTTACTTACAACCTGTGAAAGTAGAATTATTTGGTGAAGGGGACAAAGATGCTATTAGATTGCCTCCATATTTGAAAGAGGCTTATGAATTTGCTGAAGAATTTTGTCAGCTACTTGGTTCGAGGATGAAAGGAGCAGGATTCCTAAAAACATTATTACTGCGGCGCGTCGGTAGCACTATTTATGCTGGCATGAACACTGCCAAAAATATGCTTCAGGATTGGGATGATATTGAAGATGAAGACGATGGGGAAGAAGAAATTATTGAAGTAGAAAAACTTAAATCTTTGACCCTTGCTGAAAGAGAATCGCTTCAGGCATTTGTCAATGCTTTAGAAGCTAATCAAGAACGAGATCCTAAATATCAAGCTGTTGTAGAGATACTGTTGAGACGAGGTTGGCTAGAACAAGGCTGTATTATTTTCTCTCAATATTTTGACTCAATTTTTTGGTTGGCTAGTCAACTTTCTCAAGAACTTCTTCAGGAAGAACCAATTGGAATTTATGCGGGTGGACAAAAATCAGGAATCTTTCTAGGAGGCGTATTTAGCAAACAAAATCGAGAAGAATTAAAACAAATGGTGCGTCGGGGAGAGATGCGATTATTATTAGGAACTGATGCCGCTAGTGAAGGACTTAATCTCCAACGTCTTGGGACTTTAATTAATCTTGACTTACCTTGGAATCCGACAAGATTAGAACAGCGCAAGGGGAGAATCCAGCGCATTGGTCAGCTACGGAATACAGTTTATGTTTATAATATGCGCTACAAAGGGTCAGTAGAGGATCGCGTTCACGAATTGCTTTCCAATCGGTTGGCAGCGATTCATCAGATATTTGGACAGATTCCTGATGTTTTAGAAGACATCTGGATAGAGATTGCAATGGGAGAAATTGAACGGGCAAAACAAACTATTGATGTCGTCCCTAAACAACATCCTTTTGAAATTAAGTATCATAAACTCGAAAAGATTGCTTGGGAGTCCTGTACAGAAGTTTTGGACAGGAGCGATCGCCAAAAACATCTTTTACATGGATGGTAAAAGCTGAAAATTTCTATTAATACAGTTCTTCAGACGTTAACACTGCTTTTGAAATTCTGTCATCTCCCCACACCTCCTAAAACACCTCTGACACCACCCATCCACCCACTAAGCCGGAATCTTAAACCTTGCTCCACATTTTGTACATTCTCACAGCAACCGTAACCCATGCTTTTTGCACCCCTGCGTTTGCTGAAACTGCCACTCAATCTTGTGGCGAGGCGAGTGGGCATAAGAAAAAATAAGAAACTATAACCCATTAAAACTCGCTCCAACCCAGTCTCGCGTCGGTGGAGCGATCATCACTGCCACTTGACCATTCGAGCTAAAGATATTTCATCCTCATACCTAATTACATCGACAACTCTCTATACAAACGCAAAGCTTCCGCGATTGATTTGAACGCCGTGTGGTTTGACTCTGATGAGCGATCGAACTTCGCCGATGCTGAACAACCATTATTCAAAGTGATCGCCTTAAAATCTCATATTTTTTCAACCTTCCATCCAGCCTGACTCCCAACTTTGTCGGCTCGGATGAATGCAAAAGCGCCCCGCTTGAATCGATCGCCGCTGGGCTTAACTCCGATGAGCCCTCTAACTTCGGTTGTCGATAGAATCCAACCGGAGGCGATCGCCTGTTCCAACGCGGCGTAATGTTGCAGAGGGTCGCGAGTTGCTGCAATGTGTCGGGCGATCGCCTCAATGAGCTCAAGAAAGTTTTCTCTGTCTTGATTTATAGCTGTTGTGGCCGCAGGTTCGATCGCTTCTATTTTGAAAATTTCGGTGTGGCTACTCTCAAAATCAGATAGGGTGCCGCCAGATTTTAGATGCTGATTTAACTTGTCCAGTTGCTCTAATTGGTCACCGGATATCTTGCCTCGGGCTACTGGTTCGATCGATAAAGCTTTTATGCGATCGTACACAGATTGCTTGCTGCTTAGGTTGTAGCGCTCTTGCAGGCTTGCGATGGGGTAAGTTTCCATATGTCCAGTTTGTCCAGTTTGGTACTGGATAAATTGTAACTCTGATTAGTCCAGTGAGCGACTGGACAATTAACTGGACTAATATACAAGCTGCTTTTGTTAAGTTTTGTAACAAAAACGTGCTGAAGATAAGATTATGTTGTGTAGTTTATAAATATAGAACCGTTCTAAAAAACGCAATTTTTAGAACGGCTTTGCTGAGCTAGTTATTCAGCGTATTGTGAAAGCACTGAGCCCGCCAGTCTTTTTGCTGTCGGGCTAGAATTTGGATCTGTTAAAACTTTGCTAGCTAGTTTAGCTATAACTTCACCTGTTTGTCTTCCTGTTCCACGCGGATCGCGAGGTGCGTGTTGAGACAACGCTGAACCTGCTAGCTGCCTGGCTATGTTAGACGATAGCGGCTCGTTAAGAACTGTAGAAGCGAGTTTAGCCATCTCTTCACTTGTTTCTCTGGTCATTTTTCCTTTCTCTAAATGTACCTTTTCATAATAATTATGCTGCCTCATCACTGCCAGGGTTGATAACCGTATAGAGCGTTATAATGGCTAGTGTTGATAACCGTTAAGTATAAATACTATAAACAAAGATTTTTATAAGTTTTTGAGCATAGCGTCATACAAAACCCCCTTATTACGGGGGGTAAAAACGTCTTGCGAGACGTTTATAGAGCAGCGAACTTTAACTTGGATGGGAATTTTGATTACTGATTGGGACGCTATAGCGCTTTAGGAACGATTTGTCTCTATTTCAAACTCGGTGAAAACCTTTGCCTGCTCTAACACCAACTCGATCGCAAGAGCTTGCATATCGGGCGGATAGCCATATTGCCGCAATAAGCGTTTAACCATAACCTTCATTCTCGCTCGAACTCTTTCATTTCAATCCTTATCCTACTCAGCAGGAGTTTGAGGCTTTGGCGGAGATGGTAGGGGTTGAGGTTGAAAGGTTGTGGGAAATGCTGCCGCCAACAGGAAAGGGGATGAAGTGCGAACCGATTCGATTATGTGGTGCTTGTTATGCCCAGTCGCCTTGTCATCGGATTGAGTGGCAGTTTAAGTCTGTTTGGAAGTGCGTAGACTATAGCCTAGGCATCAGCCATCGCCATCAGCTTAAGCTTTTAGCTAAGTACCCGCAGTGTAAAGCACGATTCAAGATGCCTGCGCTGTGGGAGTATGGGAGATGTGATCGCTGTTCCTTACCGTTTAGTGAAATGGGGAAGCATCAAAAGACCGATTGAGCTTGCACTAACTTTAAAAAAGACTAACCGACTTAAATGGTAAGGTGCGATCGCACTAACTCAGTATTATGCAGCCCAGTCCTTAGAAAGAGTTTCAGCTTGGGCGATAACTATTAGGGTAGCTTTCTCTTGTTTATCGGGAGGGTAGCCATACTTTCGCAGTAGGCGTTTGACGATGGTGCGGATTTTGGCTCTGACGGTTTCCCTTTCCGTCCAGTCGATCGAGACGTTGCGGCGAACCGCTATGACTAACTCACGAGCGATCGCCTTCAGGGTTTCATCTCCTAGTACCTGAACTTCGCTGTCATTGACTTCTAAGGCATCATAGAAGGCGAGTTCATCTTCTGATAATCCTAATTTTTCTCCACGTAGGTTAGCTTCTCGGATTTCTTTAGCAAGCTCGATCAGTTCTTGTAGGACTTGAGCAGATTCGAGCGATCGGTTTTGATAGCGGCGGATGCTGTTTTCCAGCATTTCCGAGAAGGTGCGGGACTGTACGACATTACGACGCGATCGCACTTTGATTTCATCATTAAGCAGTTTTCGCAGCCGTTCCAGTGCCAGGTTCTTTTGGGGAATGCCACGCACTTCTTCGAGGAAATCGTCAGAGAGGATAGAAAGTTCGGGTTTTTCGAGTCCAGCGGTGGCGAAGATATCGATCACTAGATTAGAGGCAACCGCACGGGAGACAATTTGACGGATAGCCGCGTCCAGTTCCGCTTTGCTCTTGCCACCTTCGACGGTGTATTTGGAAAGGGTGGCTTTGATGGCTTGGAAAAAGCCGATTTCTTCGCGGATGGCGATCGCTTCCTCTTCAGTCGCACACAGGGCAAAGGCTTTGGAGAGTTCGGTTACGGCTTGAATGTAGCGCTGTACGCCGTTATCGTCCTGAAATTCGGGGCGTAAAATCCAGTCGGTGGCTTCGCGCAGGACGGTAAGGCGTTCTGGAGGAGTCCCTGTAAAAAAGTGGGAATAATCGAAACCATGAAAGATGGCGGCGACAATTTCGTATTTCTCCTGCATCAGGGCGACTGCTTGTTCGATAGGAATGCCAGTTTCACCGCGATCGCGTTCGGTATATTCTTTTAAGGCATCTTTCAAGTCTTGGGCAATGCCGAGGTAATCGACGACTAAACCCCCCGGTTTTGCGCCGAAAACACGATTCACACGGGCGATCGCTTGCATCAAATTATGCCCTTTCATGGGCTTGTCGATATACATGGTGTGCAAGCAAGGAGCATCAAAACCTGTCAGCCACATATCCCGGACAATTACAAGTTTAAGGGGGTCATTAGGATTGCGGAGGCGGTTGGCGATCGCATCTCGTCCTTTTTTGCTGCGGATGTGGGGTTGCAATGCTTCGGGATCGGCAGCACTGCCAGTCATTACAACTTTAAGTTCGCCTTCGTTGTCGTTGTTAGAGTGCCATTCGGGGCGAAGTTTGACCATTTGTTTATAAAGTTCCGCACAGATGCGACGACTCATGCAGACGATCATACCTTTGCCTTCCATTGCGGCGAGGCGATCGTCAAAGTGGTTGAGGATGTCTTGGGCGAGGAGTGCTAGGCGTTTTTCAGTGCCAAGCATTCCTTCCAACTGCGCCCATTTGCTTTTTAGCTCGTCTTTGGTGGTTTGTTCTTCGCCTTCTGTGACTTCTTCAAAGTCGGGGTCAATTTTGGGTTTCTCGCTCTCATCCAGGGCGATTTTGGCGAGACGGGCTTCATAATAAATTTTGACGGTGGCTCCATCTTCGACAGCGCGTTGGATGTCGTAGATATCGATGCAATCTCCAAAAATTTGCTTGGTACTGGCATCGGCTTTGTCTATTGGAGTGCCAGTAAAGCCGATGAAGGAGGCGTTGGGGAGGGCATCGCGCAGGTATTTGGCGAAACCGTAGGCGGTGTAGGCTCCCTCTTGTCCGGTTTCTTTGTCTTGGGTTTTGACGACTCGCGCTTTGAGTCCGTATTGCGATCGGTGGGCTTCATCGGCAATGAAGACGATATTACGCCGATCACTCAACATTTCATACTCACCGCCGCGTTCGTCTGGGGCGAATTTCTGAATCGTGGTGAAAATAACGCCGCCGGATGCTACCTGAAGTTTAGCTTTTAAGTCGCTGCGATCCTCTGCTTGGACGGGTTGCTGGCGCAGCAATTCTTGGCATTTGGAGAAGGTGGTGAGGAGTTGGTCGTCTAGGTCGTTGCGATCGGTTAAAACTACTAAGGTTGGGTTTGCCATTGCCGGATGCTGTACGATTTTTCCGGCGTAGAATGCCATTGACAGGCTTTTACCCGATCCTTGGGTATGCCAGATTACGCCTACTCGCTTGTCGCCTTCTGGGGATGTGGCTTTGACGGTTTCGGCTACAGCTTTGTTGACGGCGTGGTATTGGTGGTAGCCAGCCATTTTTTTAGTGATGGTGTCGCCATCGACTTCAAAGACGATGAAGAAGCGGATCAGGTCGAGGAAGCGGGTTTTCTCAAATACGCCGCGAATCACGACTTCCAGTTCTGGGGTGCTTTTGGGGGCGAGGTCGGTGTCGTCGATCGTGCGCCAAGGCATAAAGCGTTCGCGATCTGCGGTAATAGTACCAATACTGGCATAGATACCATCGGAGACGAGCAGGGCTTCGTTGTAGGTAAAGAGGCTGGGAATGTTGCGTTTGTACGTTTGCAGTTGGTTAAAGGCTTTATCAATATCGGCGTTTTCGTCGGCGGCGTTCTTCAGTTCGATGACGGCGAGGGGTAGCCCGTTGATGAATACGACGATATCGGGGCGATGGTTTTTGTGGTTTTCAATGACGGTAAACTGGTTAACGACGAGCCAATCGTTATTTTCGGGGTTTTTCCAGTCGATCAGCCATGCTTGGTCGTAGACAGTGCGATCGCCTCTCTGGTAAGAAACAGGTACGCCATCGGTGAGGAGGCGATGAAAGCGGCGGTTGTTCTCGAACAGGTTTTGGGTTTCGGAGCGCAGCACCTGTCGCACAACTTCATCAATAGTGGTAGAAGGGAGCTTAGGATTAATGTTAATCAGAGCAGAACTAAGACGGTTGGCTAAAATTACATCTGAATAAGTTTGCCGTCCACTGTCTAATTCACCAGGTATCAAACTTTTTCCATCTACTATCTCGTATTCAAGAGATTCAAACCATGCAAGAGTAGCTTGCTCTACAACAGATTCTCTAAAAGCAGTTGCTTGCATATTTTTTCCTTTTGTCTGCTAAAATTCAGTCAGTTGTTCCTGTCAAGTTTGATTCAGTAACTAGCTATGTTAATGAACTTTCAGAATCCTCTTCGTTTTCTTGAGATTCGTTTTTATTCTCAAACTCCGTAAGGAGATTGCAGTAAGCTTCTCGATCTAATGCAAATAAAATTTCACTAGGTCTATACCTCAATTCAAATATTTCTATCGCTTCATAGAAGTCATCCAGATACTCATTGAAAGTTTTTTTCTCTTCATATCTTATCCGTATGGATGAGGGAGATAGAATATTTCTTTTATGTGTTTTGAATAAAAAATTTACTATTGCATCGGCGGCTCTTGCAACTAGATGTATATGTGTACTCTCCAGTGTTTGAATAAAGTAAGCATCTTTCCCATGTGAAGCAAACCCGTTTGCATTACGAAGTTCACAGATGGCAAGGATAGTGTCATTCAATCCTCGCAGCATCTTTACTAAGCTCTCTTCTACCTTATTGGCTTCTCCATGTTCTTCTGGAGCAAGTTGTAGTTTTTTAGTCGTTATTTTTAGTAATTTTGGTAATTCTTTCTTTTCTTCTTTAGATGGTTCGTATCCTTTATCTTTAAGGATAGTAATACACACGCTCTCCACTAACGTTCTCGATAAATCAAGCGCCATACCAGGATCATTTTGGATTGCAAGCTCTAAAGATTCAATTTGTTTTTTTATATGTACTGCACCAGCAGAGATTTCGAGAATCTCCCTAGCTCCTTGCATTATGAAAGCTTGTGCAAGAGTATTACTGTCGCTAGATGGAGTGATTAAAGATTTAGAACTATCCATCTTATGCGTCTTCTCCTTCAATTTTAACTTCTATATTCTTCACGCGGATTTTGCCCGATAACAACTTGGGCAGTAGTGCATTGCGGATTGAGGTAAGAGTTTTATTTTTATAGAAATTATTAGCTACTTGTTGATGAATAGATTCTGCTTGTTCATTAAATGCTTCTAGAACCTGTTGCGATGGAACCAAAACTGGAATTGCACGGAAATTTTTCTTGCTAATTTCCATAAAAGTTGTTCCATTAGCGCGACCTTCGATAATGCCCATGTTGATTTGTGTCCATCTCAAAACGTAGTGATTTGATAGTTCTTGATCACAAACCATAGCGATATACCCCTGATTGATAGCTAATGGAACTTCTGCGATTGCCAAATATCCAATTGGTGCCCGTGAAGATAAAAGCACTGTTCCTTTTGGTAACAAACCGGAACTAATTTTCTGAAGTCCTTTTTCTGTAATGCGTCGTTCAGTATCAAGCAAAACTGGGCTAGAGAGCGAGGCTAAATCTTTTGGGGTTGACCAGTAAATTGTCCCACCTTCCCAATATTCAGCTTCACTGGTACTTGGGGTTGCCCCACCAACAGCTCTTACAACATCACCAATAGGCTTTACCTTCCAATTCTTCGGTATTTTGCCGATCGCCGAATTCTCAAACTCAGCAGGAAACAAAGCGGCGGTTTCTGCATCCATGCCTGCGGGTTGTCGTCCATCCATTTTGGCGCGGACAGGATCGAAGTCGATAAACCAGGATTTGAAGAGGGCGCGGGCGATCGCTTCTAGCGTGTGGTTCATCTGCTGGTTGAGTTCGATTTTGTCGTCGAGAGTGCCGAGGATGTGTGCGATCGCTTTCTGCTCATCAAGGTGTGGGACAACAAAAGGAAGGGACGATAAAATGGATGTGTTCAAGTTCGGCATAGTCGCCCCAATTGCGTGTCGAACAATCCAATCTCGAATACTCGGATGTCCTAGATAGTAAAAAGCATAGAGAGGGTTAACAATCCCTTTACCTAATCGAATACGCAAACAACCTGTTCCACAAAGCCATCCATCCTCTTCTTCCCGAATCAAAGCTCGACGCTCAACATCTCCACGTCTGCTGTAAACAATGTCGCCTGGTTTGACCAAATAACGGCTAAGCCTTTTCGCATCCTCTGCCGTAATTCTTGCAATATCAGTAGTATCTACCCGATTTTCCCCAATATTTTTGGGCATGATTGATGGAATCCCAACAGGCACATAGTCTGAAGCGTGAAGCTGACTACCGAAAGGGCCTGTTTGAATATCTCCACCACCACGTTTACAAGCTTCACTAAGTGTTACTGTCTCCCAGTAGTTAGGTAATGAATGAAAGAGAGGCTCAACTTCCATATCCTAAACCTCTGAAGTTGTCTCGAATCGCCTTCTCCAACCGTGCCGACTCCTTAAACTGCTTCTCCAACTTCTGCGTCAACCGCTGCATCTTCTCATCAAACGGCTCATCGTCATCTTCCGCTTCTTCCGCGCCCACATAGCGCCCCGGTGTCAACACATACCCATGCGACTTAATCTCCGTCAACGTCGCACTCTTACAGAACCCCGGCACATCTTGATATGTGCCTGCTCCTGGTTCCCCTCGCCACGCATGATAACTTGCCGCAATTCGGGCGATTTCCTCCTCCGTTAACTCCCGATGAGTCCGATCGACCAGATAGCCCAATTTCCGGACATCAATAAACAGCGTCTCATCCCGCCGATCCCTCAAAGCTGTAAAGCCCTTTGCCCCCACAACCCCTTTCTTATTGCGCGTCACAAACCACAAACAAGCCGGAATCTGCGTCGTGTAAAACAACTGCCCCGGCAGCGCAATCATGCAATCCACCAAATCCGCCTCAACGATCGCCTTGCGGATCTCCCCTTCCCCCGACTGGGTAGAACTCATCGAACCATTCGCCAACACAAACCCCGCAATCCCATTGGGTGCCAGGTGATGGATGATATGCTGCACCCAGCCATAGTTAGCGTTACCCTTCGGCGGCGTGCCATGCTGCCAGCGCACATCATCCGCGAGTAAACCATTCCACCAATCGCTAATGTTAAACGGCGGATTGGCCAGAATGTAGTCCGCCTTCAAGTCCTTATGCAGATTATTGGTGAAACTATCGGCTTGCCTGTCCCCAATATTGCCATCAATCCCCCGAATCGCCAGGTTCATCAAACACAGTCGCCGCGTCGTTGGGTTCGATTCCTGCCCATAAATTGCAATATCGCCCTTGCGTCCCCCGTGCGCCTCGACAAACTTCTCCGACTGCACAAACATTCCGCCGGAACCGCAGCAGGGGTCATAAATCCGCCCCTTATACGGCTCGATCATCTCTACTAGCAGCTTCACCACCGACTGCGGCGTGTAGAACTCTCCACCGCCCTTGCCTTCCTTCTCTGCAAACTGACCCAAGAAATACTCGTATACCCGTCCCAGAATGTCCTTCGATCGGCTGGCGCTATCTCCCAAGCCAATCTTGCTAATTAGGTCGATTAGTTCTCCCAACCGCTGCTTATCCAGATCCGGTCGGGCATACTGCATCGGCAATACTCCCTTGAGTTTTGGGTTTTCCTTCTCGATCCCTAGCATCGCCTCATCGATCAGCTTGCCAATCGTCGGTTGCTTCGCGTTCGCCTGAATATGCGACCACCGCGCCTCCTTCGGCACCCAAAACACATTCATCCCCAAATACTCATCCCGATCTTCCGGGTCGGTGTATTCCGTCTCCTGCCGCGCTTCCAGGTCATCGTAGAGTTCTTGGAACGCATCAGAGATGTACTTGAGGAAAATCAGCCCCAAAGCAACGTGCTTATATTCGGCAGAATCCATGTGACCGCGCATTTTATCTGCGGTCGCCCATAGGGTTTGCTCAAACCCTAGATTTGCGCCATTGCCGTTTTTCCCGTTCGTCTCGTTTTTCTTGGTTCGTGCCACGCCGATCTCATCCTTAAACCAACTAGCAATCACAACTACATCTAGTCTTGCTAGTTAAGCACTACCTAGCTTAACAGAGAGCGATCGCTGAAAATTCTTTAAATTTTCGCTTAAGCGTTCCCGCACGCGATCGCCCCAAAAAGGAACCACCGCCTGCCCCTGAGAAAATGCTTCTAAAGCTATTTTCTTACGGAATGTGGGTTATTTCGGAAATCTTAGCGGTGTGAGCACCGATCGCCCGTTCCCTTCTCTTTGCGTGTTTTGTAGTGGTCGAGTAGCGTTCCTTCCCTATGTTATTGAACGCTTGCAACAAGTCCCAGAGGCAGTGGAAATATAACAATATTTTGTCAGACTTACCGTATAGGTTCTTAGTAAGATAAAAAGATTAATTTGTAATACAAATATCAAAATAGTCTTACTTTATGTCTTACTTATTGCGTAAGACGCAGCGTAAAACACCCCGGAAAGACCCAACTAAAACAAACACTATAGCTTCGGTACAGTAGGCAGAACACCAAAACCATAACTACTGATTAGTACCACATTTGCTCAGGTTGACGCTTCAGCTAAACCAGCAAAACTCCCGATTTATAACGGTTTCGCTAATATCTGGGAGTCTATTAACACCAACTAAAACTAAGTAAATAACTAAATGCCCTGGCTAGATTTGTGCAGGAGTTAGTTGACTAACACTTGAGTAACGCCTGTAATTGGGCTTTACCCCCTTGTTTGCACCTTGCAGATTTTTCTGGAAAGTGGCAGGGGAAACACGGGTTAGCGCGATCGAGTGCAAGTTTAGTATCAAAACAGCAAGCTCATAAATAAGAGAGCCGCTGCTTGGACAAACCTGTAGCGATTGGCGATCGCTTCAGTTGGTGCGATCGCAAGAGTTGGAATTAAAGCTTATCCGATAGTAGTTCTGGCAGCAACTATAGCTGAACTTGCATGAACATTCATGCTTAATACAACCACTAAGAGTCAATATTCAGGTTATCCGTTGGAATACTGCATCGAAAAGTATTTTTTGAGTTTGCTAAGTCTGTTAAAACTGCGAGGGCGATCGTTCGCCTAATTGAATTTTTGTTCAATACCGATCGTGTTGTGGCTCTACAATAGAAACGCTCCTCTTTATTTGAGAAGTTTTTTATATTTTGGTATAAATATATCTCTGAACATTGCTTGCTATCGCTCATCCCTGCTTTTTTCCTTAGTTTCCCAGCTTGCATTATTTTGCATAAATTTGCATTATTTTGCATTATTTTGAGTTTTTAGTTGAAAATACTGCTTCGACTTCAGGTAATAATTCAAGCTGAGTTTGCATAGTTTTACTCAAAAAAACTCACAAGAACTCAAATTTATGCAAATTTATGCAAAAAAAATCATGGAAACTCAGTCTCAAAAAGTTAATTTTGAGGTTTTTTCGTGTCCCGGTACACTTAAGACTTATTTAACAATTTAACAGCAAACTCTGCACTTCCAATTCAAATAATTACAGTTTCTTTTGAATGTTGACAGTTGCGAGAGCAGTTGTCCAGTTGTACTCGAATAAGTAATGAGGCCCAGCTTCAGACGACGCGCGATTCTGTTCTGTAATGAGATTGCGTGAGCGCTCCGGCTGAGTTCAAAGCAATGGAGTCGGATGGGTTTATTTCGTCTATGCGCCTGTAGAAGCGATCGCTCCTCCGCTTACTGTCCAAGTGCGATCGTATTGAATGGGAATCGGTACCGAATATCACATCAATATCTGCGGGTTCATAGAGTAACGAGCCTGTTTTCAAGTTCGCTAACCGCCAAACGCTGTTCCCGCACTCGACCTACTCTCAGCGCATCAATCAGGCTAAGCAAGGTGTAAAGTTCTGGATCGTTTTTAGCAGCTTGGGGGACTGAACGGTACAGAGGCGCGAGCGCCTGCCCTCTGACGACACCTTGAGGGTCAGGCCAGACATAAACCTCAGACGGTGAGGCAATTAGCTTGCTTTTCAACGGTTCAGCAGAATGCGCCGTTGGCAGTCCTTGACTTAAATTTAATGTTCGGCGCTCGTTGAAGGGCGTGAGCTATTTCGGGAGTACAGCGATCGCTTGTGCTGAATTGCGGTTGTAGGAGCGAGCGATTTGCGATCGCACCATCCATTTCATTCACTCGGCTGCAACTTTTCTCGCATCTGTATAAATATATCGTTCAACATTGCTATTGCTACCACCCAATCCTGCTTTTTGTGCAAGCTTCCTATAGCGGGGATTGCCCACGACAGCAGTCAAGGGGAGAATCGTTTTTGGGTGTAATGGCGGTAGCCTCGACTTCAGCAAGCAAAAGGTATTTTCTTATAGCTGTATAATATTCAGCTTGAATCGTAGTACAAATAGCTACAATTGTCATTAAAGCTTAAAAAAGTATTAAACCCGACCTTGCGGTTAGGCTTCCGTAAAAGGAGGGGACATTATTTCTCTTTCTGCACGTAAAAGTCAGGTTTGTGATCACAAAACCATTGCTTGCTACCGAGAGAGAACAACTATAACCAGTCCCAACAGGTTATGGCACGAACAGCACAAAAAGGCAGTAATTTGACCTAAAAATTCAGGCGTTTGCAGGATATTTTCAGGTAAATACAGGTAGAGTGCAGTCCCTGCAAATGCCTGCACTTGCCTGACTTTATACTGCACTTGCCTGACTTTATACTGCAAATGCCTGACTTTAGCTGACGCAACAATTAGCTAATTTTTTAGCGTTTTTAATAACAAGTGGATTGAATTAATAGTCAAGTTGCTGCATCTGGATTGAATTAATAGTCAAGTTGCTGCATCTGGATTGAATTAATAGTCAAGTTGTTGCATCTGGATTGATTTAATAGTCAAGTTGTTGCATCTGGATTGAATTAATAGTCAAGTTGTTGCATCTGGATTGAATTACAGCAAGCGTATCTTTTCGCTTGGTCACTCAACTCAAAACCTGGACGCACCTTTGCTTTCAATCTGCTTGTCACCCCGTCAACACCCTCCCAGGTGGATTCCACCTGATTATTGATTCGGTACTGAGACTCAGAATCACGCCTTCAACGAATTCTTTGACTTGCTCGCTCGCTTGCCGCTTCTCGCGTTTAGAGGGTGTAATTTCAGGAAGTTGATAGGCGGCCACCAGTCGCTGATTTAGGCGGCCAATTCCTCCCGCAACTCCCGTTTGCAAGCGAAGCAGCCGGCTGATGTCGATGATTGCGAGGAAATCGTTCGTCCGATAGCCAGCCTAACGCGATCGCCTTGACACCTAGGATTCCCCATTCATAAGGGTGCATCGTTTTTGTTTCTGCACGTAAAAGTCTGGTTTGTGATCACAAAAACATTGCTTGCTACTAACAAAGAACAGCCA